>JAQGNR010000040.1 GCA_028291765.1 Herbaspirillum sp. | reverse complement strand
AAACTTGTAGCAGATTCCTATGGCTTGCTGCCGCTGCTGGCCATCATTTTGCTGGTCGCCGCGACCGTCATTGTCGAACGGCTGAGTTTCTTTTCGAAGAGCGTGCGATCGGCGGCCAATCTGCAGCACGACCTGGATAAAGTCAAACGCGGCAATCTGGTCGATATTCAAAAAATCGCCCAGCATTACGACGGCACGATCCAGGCTGCCGTGGTGCGTTCCGGCATCGCGCATCATGGCGATCTGGAAGCCGATTTCGAGCGCGAACTCGAAAACGCAATCATGTTCGAGATGCCCAAACTCGACCGCAATCTGTGGGTGCTGGACACCGCCGTGACCCTCGGTCCTCTGGTCGGTCTGTTCGGCACCATCGCCGGCATGATTAGCTCCTTCAACGTGCTGGGCACCTCCGGCACCGGCAATCCCTTGGCGGTGTCAGGCGGCATCGCCAATGCCTTGATCGCAACCGGCTTCGGTCTGACCATTGCCATTCTCGGTCTGGTGTTCCTGAATTTCTTTAACAAGCAAGTGCGCAATACCGTGCTGCAACTGGATCTGGTGCAGTCCATGCTGACGATCCGTCTGGCTGCCACAGCGCGCGTCGAAACACGCCTTTCTGCGATAAGCCACAACTGATAACGGACTGCTCATGAAAAACCATCGCAGCCATTACTTTGGCGCAGAGTCGAAGCCGCGCATTGAGATCATCCCCATGATCGACATCATGATGTTCTTGCTAGTGTTCTTTATCTTGTCCACGCTGAGCATGATTCAGAGCAGCGGCTTGAAGATGAACCTGCCGCAATCCTCGACCGCCACCTCGGTGGAAAGCGCGAAATTGACGCTGGGCGTGAATACGGACGGCGCACTTTTTGTCGATGCGCAACCCATCACCGAAGCCGATCTCATCGCCCGCCTGAAGTCGATCCAGGAGGAAAAGAAAGTGGACGTCATCATCATGGGCGATGAAGGCACCACCTATCAGAAAATTGTGAAAGCAATGGATGTTGTACGGAGCGCCGGTGTGACATCGGTGGCGCTAGCAACGAGTGGAAAATAATCTGTCAGAAAGACCATACAGCATGAGTTCAACTACCGATGTCCTCCCAGGCGCCTTATGGGCGACCCGGGACGCAGACACGACGCGCCCGACCTCTTTGGCGCGATCGCTTTTCGGCGGTTTTCTGATTGAAGCGGTTTTGTTGGGTTCCCTGGCCGTCATCGCGGCCACGCATGCGACACCGGCCCCGCCGGAAATCATCATGCAAGTGGAAATACCAAAGCCTGAGGCGCCGCCGCCTCCGCCACCGCCGCCGCCGAAAGAAATCGTCAAGCAAAAGCCAATCGTGCAAAAGACCATCACACGCAAAATCGTGATGCAGCAACCCAAGCCGGTCACGCCGCAACCCGTGGTTGAGCCCACGCCTGCGCCGGTGATTGCCGCCACCGAGCGGCCTGCTGCGGAGGCGCCCACAGTGGCAACACCGGCGCCGGCAGCACCCGCTCATGCGCCATCGGCGCCGGTGGCCATGACACTTGCGTGCCCGGTGCAGGTCTCGCCTGAAATGCCGGCCAAGGCATTGGCGATGGGCATTCAAGGCCGCGTTGTCGCCAGGGCGAAGATCCAGTCGGGCAAAGTGATCAGCGTGGAAATCCTCAAATCCACTCCGCCTGGGGTTTTCGACGCTGCGGTAAAGAGTGCAATGATGCGATATCAATGCGAGAACAATTCCAACGATATCGTGGCCGCGGATCAGACTTTCAATTTCGCGTTGAATTGACTGTTTTTAATACGTGGCCCAAAGCAAAAACGCCAGCGCAATTGCGCTGGCGTTTTTCTTTCTATTTTTTTCTTTCTATCTAGCTTTGGTCGAGTATGAAACACTTCAATGCGATCTGCTGCGCTGATTCAAGCCGATCGAATTCGAGTCCGTGAACGATCAGCCCGTCGGGCGGCTCGCTCTTCTGCACATTGCGGACGGTCGCGATGGATTCAATGTCGAGGTTGAATTCATCCGTCTTGATCCGAAACCCTACGCGCAGGCGAGTACCTAGCTGACCCAACTCAACCGACGTGGCAAGCGACATTCCCAGCGGGCTGATGTTGTATCCGATTCCCAGCCCTTCATTGCTACCGCCCGTTGCGGCAACCGCATACTTCACGGCGAGTTTCACACGGGTGCGAACCGATTTACGCGAACGCAGCCGACGGATTGCGCCTGGTTCCGACAATATCAGGTAACTGAAAGGCGCTGTGCATACGGTATCGATGGTGCAAACGAATAGGCATACTGCCCGATCCGAAACAGCCACCACCTCAATTTGCTCGCCTTGGTGAAAGGGTCGCTGTTGGCCGACGCGCAATGGCGACATCACAAATAGCGCATTGTTCTGCGCCAAGCCGATCAGCTTGCTCGCCTGCATGGCCCCTCCCGCGCCAGCCTGTGGCCGTATGCCGAGGGACATGCCGATCGTCAAGTCCAAGTCTTTGATGCTCAGCGGTTCCTGTTGGGTCGCGGTGTCTTCATTGGACGACGCGGCGGCTTGGGTGTCCGAGCCACCGCGGTACGGTTGAAAGTGCTGGAATAAAAATGCGCGGTCTTCTGCCTGAGACAAGGTTGCGCCGCGCTCAAACAGAAGTACGCCGCCAGCGTCGAAAATCGGCCACTCAAGCGGCGCGCCAATAGGTACATCATTGGCTTGCAATAGCGCGGCAGATGCGTCGGATTTTTGTTTTTCTTCGCTTGCATTCATCATCGTAATAACTTTTTAATGTTTGGAATGAATGGCTTGTTCGCCGCTGAAAGCACTCTCAGCGCGTGTTTTACCATGGCACTCTTGATTAAGCAACGCAACCTTCTGGTTTGCAGGATCTGCGTTGGATTTGGGTTGGATTCCCCAGTCGCTTACTTTATGATGGCACGATCTGCGAACCCCCAGGAGAAGCTTGCCATGACAGACATCGATGCATTCATTACCGACATGCCCAAGTGCGAACTGCACATCCATCTCGAGGGCTCCCTGGAACCGGAGATGAAGCTCATGCTGGCCTCGCGCAACCGGATGACGCTGCCTTTCGAGTCGGTCGAAGCGCTGAAGTCCTCCTACACCTTTCGTGACCTGCCAAGCTTTCTCGCGATCTACTATGACGGCATGCGGGTCCTGCAGACAGAGTCCGATTTCTACGACCTCACCTACGCCTACCTCGCCAAGGCGCGTTCGCAGAACGTGGTGTATGCCGAAATGTTCTTCGATCCGCAGGCGCACACTTCGCGCGGCGTGTCCTTCGACACCGTGATCCGCGGAATCCGGCGGGCTCAGATCGACGCCGAGAACAGCCTGAACATCCGTTCGCAGTTGATCATGTGTTTCCTGCGCGACTTCAGCGCGGAATCCGCCATGGCGACGCTGCTGGAGTCTCTTCCCTATAAGGAGTGGATCATCGGCGTCGGCCTCGATTCCGACGAAAGGAACAATCCGCCGGTGAAATTCCGCGAGGTGTTCAAGCGCGCCCGGGAAGAGGGCTACCTGCTCACGATGCATTGCGACGTCGATCAGGACAACAGCACCCGCCATATCCGGCAATGCATGGAAGACATCCTGGTCGACCGCATTGATCACGGCGTCAATACGCTCGACGAAGAAGCGTTGTGCGAAATCGCGCGCACACGCGGACTGGGCTTTACGGCATGCCCGGTTTCCAACATCTGCGTCACCGGCGACTCTAAGGCGCAGCATATCCAGCGCATGCTTCAAGAGGGACTGCGGGTGACGATCAATTCCGACGACCCGGCATATTTCGGCGGCTATATGATCGAAAATCTTCTTGCCGTGCAGCACGAGATTGATCTCGGCCGGGACGGGCTGATGCAACTTGCCCGCAACGCGATCGAGGTGGCATGGCTGCCGCGGCAGACCAAGGATGCGCTTCTCGCCGATCTCGAATCATTTCGGAGCGCCGCAACGCCGTTGACGGCGTGAACCCCTCGGGCCGGACCAATCAGGTCTGAATATTTAAGCCACGCAGAGCGCATCCAAAGTGCGCCGCGTGTATTGCTCCACATAATCGATCAGATTATCCGACGCTTGCTTCGCAGAAATTTCATCGCCGGAGGCAATTGCCTCCGCCATTTTTGCGTGGAACTCGCACACTTTTTTCAGATCGCCGAAACGCCGGAAATAGAGAAACCAAAAACGTCTGGTCTGTGCCTGGATCGCAGACATGGCGAATAATGCGTACTTGTTGTTCGCTGTTTCTGCTATCCGTGCGTTGAATTGGCGATCGGTCGGAATGAATAATTCGGCATCGTCGGTTTCGCCGGCTTCCCGAAAACGCGCGGCCAGCGAGCGAAAGATGTTGCGTTCTTCCGCGCTAACAAGACGCGCAGCGCGCCCTGCGAGCAATCTTTCCAATTCCCTGCGCACTTCAATCAAACGAAACTGATCCGTAATATCGATGGCCGCAATGAGTATGCCGGCGCGCGGAACGATCGTCACCATGCCCTCGGTGGCAAGACGCTGCAATGCCTCGCGGATCGGGGTGCGCCCCAATCCAATCATTTCGCTCAAGACTTTTTCTGAAAATTTCGCACCGGGTTCGAGTACACCCTTAACGATCATCTCCTCGATCATCTGATAAGCCTGCAATGCTTGCGGCAGCGGCCTGGAATTGGCCGTCCCCACGGCTTTGTTATTTAACTTCAAATTTACCATCCCATGATTAAAATCAAACTAGCTAGAACGCATTGCAAGAACTGTCCCAAAGTGATCGATCATCTGCGAAATGATCTGTCGACCGCATGCGCACGCAAGATATCCATGCCATGCAGCAATAACAATATCCGTAAAAAACGAAGCGCTAATTTTGATTCACCATCATTGATCATGAGCGCGGAACCAAAAGCGTGCGCTTTTATAAATGCGCACCATTTAAGTGCTGGCGGCAGCTTGAAAAGCTTGGAAATTCATAGGCAATCCTAACTGATATGTCACTGGCATATCAATTGCTTTACCTATTTATTTTTTCCCAAAGACGATTAATTATGAATACCCTTTCAGCGCAGCGAACCCAATCAATAAGCCTCTTGGGAAACCGATGGACGCAACTCGCACTTGGGTTGATCTGCATGATGGCTATTTCCAGTCCGCAATATGTATGGACCTTATTTACCAAGCCGTTGATGACGCAGCTTGGCGTCTCGCTTACCCAGATTCAAATCACCTTCTCCATTTTCATTGTTCTGCAAACATTTCTCTCGCCGCTGCAGGGTTATCTGATCGATAAATTCGGTCCCCGGCTTCTATTGGCCGCCGGTGCGATCATGACAGGCTTAAGCTGGGTTTTGTCCGCATCGGCCGGCAGCTTGACAGCGCTCTATATAACTTACGGTTTGTTAGGCGGGGTCGGCACCGGCATCATTTATGTCGGTATTGTCGGCTTGATGGTGGCCTGGTTTCCCGACAAGCGAGGCATGGCGGCCGGTATGGTTGCAGCGGGTTACGGCATGGGCGCGGTACTCTCCACATTTCCGGTGACTACCAGTATCGCCAAGCTGGGCTATCAACCGACGCTGGTCAATTTCGGCTTTATTTTCGGCGCTGTGGCATTTCTTGCCGCACTGGGCATGAAGCGGCCGCCCAAGGATTGGATGGCCGACTATGTCGCCCGCAATAAGAAGACCAACGGCGTCAGTTCGGGAAAAATGCTGAAAACCCCGCTCTTCTGGCTGATGTTTTTAATGATGACGATGATGTCGACATCCGGCCTGATGGTGATTTCGCAGATGGCGTCTTTCTCGAAAGATTTCGGCATCACCGATGCAACCGTTTGGGGCATGGCCGCATTGCCGCTGGC
>JAQGNR010000034.1 GCA_028291765.1 Herbaspirillum sp. | reverse complement strand
GCGTTATCACTTCCCAAAAGATAGTTCGCTCAAAATCCTGACTTCAGGTTTGCTCGGCGAACAGTATCTCGGCATAGAACCGGGTGGAGACATCAACAATCTGGCGCAAGGAGACACCATCCGATTTACGCAGTCTGCGATCGTTCTGGAAAATCTGATAAGTCAGTTTTTATTTAGTAAGGCAACGGATGGGAAAGACGACGCAAAATGAATAAAAAGGCACGTTCCCCAGTACAGCGCGCAACACTGCCAATGCTGCTGATGGTTGCCGCTCTGACTGGATGCGCCAGCACCAATACGCCAGGCGATCCTTTGGAAGGCATGAACCGGGCAGTATTTACGTTTAACGATACCGTCGATCGTGTCGCCCTCAAACCGGCAGCGCAGGCCTATGAAAAGGTGCTGCCATCGTTTGTGCAGACCGGCATCAGTAATTTTTTCGGTAACCTCGGTGATGTGTGGACTGGTGTGAATCAATTGCTGGAAGGCAATGGCGCCAACGGCGCATCCGATTTTACGCGGGTCGCCGTCAATTCCACCTTCGGTCTGGGCGGTTTGCTTGATATCGCTACGGAAGCCCGTCTGCCCAAGCACAAGGCCGATTTCGGGCAAACTCTGGGCGTGTGGGGCGTAGGCGCCGGACCATACATTGTGATACCGATACTGGGGCCTTCGACTGCGCGCGACACGGCTGCATTGGCGGTCGATTCCTACGGCGATGTCTGGCGTTACAAGCGTCCGGTCAACTGGCGTAATGTCGGTTACGGCGTGCGTCTCATTGATCGCCGCGCACAATTACTGGATGCGGGCAATTTGCTGGACGATGCGGCATTGGATAAATATCAGTTTTTGCGGGATGCTTATTTACAACGTCGCGCATCGCAAATTGATAGTGCCAAGCAATAATTGCTATTGCATAAGCGCCAAACATGCATATATATATATATATGAGCAAAGCACATCTGCAACAAGAAAAAGTGTTGCTGCCGGTCGCCAACCTGTTTAATTAAGGGACAAATTGCTATGAAAATATCTGCAAAATTACTTTTAGCCGCCGCCGTTGTGATGCTGGGTTTTGCCGGCGCGGCCTCTGCCCAGGAAGCACCAGATGCACTGGTGAAACGAATCAGCAACGCAGTACTCGATACAGCCAAAACGGATAAAGGCGTTCAAGGCGGCAATCTGAAGAGCATTACTGCGCTGGTCGAAGAAAAAATCATTCCCTATGTCGATTCCGAACGCATGACCTCCCTGGCTGTCGGTCGTCACTGGCGTGAAGCGAGCGACGCGCAAAAGCAGCAATTACAGACCGAGTTCCGCAGTCTGTTGATTTCGACCTACGCTGGCGCGTTGACGCAAGTGCGCGACCAGAAAATTGAATTCAGCCCGCTGCGCGCAAGCCCGACCGATACCGATGTCGAAGTGCGTTCGCAAGTCATTCAGTCTCGCGGCGATCCGATTCAAATGAGCTACCGCATGGAAAAATTGCCGGACGGCTGGAAAATCTATGACGTCAATGTGCTTGGCGCGTGGTTGATCGAAACTTATAAAGGCACATTCTCCAGCGAAATCGACAAGGGCGGCATCGACGGTTTGATCGCCACGCTGCAAGCGAAAAACAAGCAACTGGCCGCACGCGGCACGGTAAAGAAATAATTTTATGTTCAAGCCTGCCGTCAAATTAACGATGGACAATGCCAGTCAAACGCTGGAGGCGGGCTTGCAGGCCATTGCCGCGGGCGAGTCGGATTTCGATTTATCCGATTTGCTTAGCGTCGACTCAAGCGCTGTCGCCACTTTGCTGGAATGGCAGCGTCAGGCCCTGCAACAGGGCCAGACGCTGCATTTCGGCGGCTTGTCTCCCAATCTGCAAAGTTTGATCGTCTTATACGGCGCTGCCGACGCGCTGCCGGGCATCGTAATTACGTCATCTGTCATACCGGTCGCGGCTGCAGCCGACCTCCGACATCACTGACCCGGTGCTCCCGGGTAGCGCGCTCGCTGCCTTTGGATCGGTGGTGATGCCGTAAGCACTCAACTCCCCCAATTCCCCTATAATCACTGGTTTTTGCCACGCCGACCCGCTGGGACGGTTCTATTTTATAAAGTGCGTTCGTTCCAATGTCTGCCATCCAGATAAATAATGTCAAGAAACGATATCAATCGCTGCAAGCATTGCGCGGTGTATCTTTGTCCATTGAAGAAGGTGAGTTCTTCGGCCTGCTGGGCCCGAACGGCGCCGGCAAGACGACCTTGATCTCGATTGTCGCCGGTCTTAATCGCGCCGATTCCGGTAGCGTCTCAATTCATGGCCACGACGTGGTGAGCGATTATCGCTCGGCGCGTTTCAAGCTCGGCGTCGTGCCGCAGGAACTGGTATTCGATCCGTTCTTTACGGTACGGGAAACCTTGCGCATGCAATCCGGTTATTTTGGTCTGAAAAATAACGACAAATGGATCGATGAGGTGATGGACAATCTCGATCTGAGCAATAAGGCCAACGCCAATATGCGCTCGTTGTCGGGCGGCATGAAGCGACGCGTGCTGGTGGCGCAGGCGCTGGTGCATAAGCCGCCGGTTATTGTGCTGGACGAGCCGACGGCCGGCGTCGATGTCGAGTTGCGTCAGACTTTATGGAAATTCATCGGTCGCCTCAATCGCGAAGGTCATACTATTGTGTTGACCACGCACTATCTGGAAGAGGCGCAGGCGCTGTGCAACCGGATCGCGATGCTCAAAGGCGGTCAGGTGGTGGCGCTGGATTCGACGGCGGCATTGATCAAGCGCATTTCCGGATCGCAACTGGTGGTGCGGCTGGATAGGGGCGCATTGCCCGATGCGTTGAAAGGGCTGGTGACGCATCCGGAGCAATTATTATCCGGCGCGCAATATACCTTGCGCGTCACCGATTACAACGAAGTCGAACCGATTCTGCAAACCTTGCGCCAGGCCGGTGCACAGATCGGTGACATGCAATTACAGCAAGCCGATCTGGAAGACGTATTCATTCAGATCATGGAAGGCGCCAAATGAGCGGATTTCAAACCCTGTTTTACAAAGAAACGCTGCGTTTCTGGAAAGTGGCGACGCAAACCGTTGCTGCGCCCATCATGACGGCGATTCTGTATTTGATGATTTTCGGCCACGTGCTGCAAAACCGCGTGCAGGTTTATCCCGGCGTGCAGTACATCGGGTTCCTGATCCCCGGACTGGTCATGATGAGTGTATTGCAGAATGCCTTTGCCAATAGCTCATCGTCGATGATCCAATCGAAGGTCACCGGTAATCTGGTGTTCGTGCTTTTGACGCCGTTGTCGCATTGGGAGATGTACGGCGGCTATGTACTGGCAGCGGTTGTACGCGGTTTGATGGTCGGTTGCGGTGTGCTGATCGTTACGGTCTGGTTTGGCGGCTTGAGTTTCGTGGCGCCGTGGTGGATTATCATTTTTGCAGTGCTGGGCGCCGGTATTCTCGGCACGCTGGGCCTGATAGCGGGTATCTGGGCCGACAAGTTCGATCAACTGGCCGCATTCCAGAATTTCCTGATTGTGCCGCTGACCTTCCTGGCAGGCGTGTTTTATTCAATTCACTCCTTGCCGCCGGCCTGGCAAATGGTCTCGCATTTCAATCCGTTCTTTTATATGATTGATGGCTTCCGTTATGGATTCTTCGGCCAGTCCGATATCAATCCCTTGTACAGCCTTGGGATTGTGGTGGTATTCCTTTTGATATTGTCCGTGCTGGCGGTCCAGATGTTGAAGCGCGGCTACAAACTGCGCGCCTGACGTCGCGCATCTTATTGATATTCACCGGGTAATTCACCGTTATTTCACCGTTTCTCTGCAAGCAATACTATGTATCCCACGCCAGAATTAGTAAAAAGTTATATCGTTGCCGGCCTCGATTGCACGCATGTCGAGGTCGAGGGCGACGGCCAGCATTTTACCGCTGTGATTGTTTCCACGGCATTTGCCGGCAAGCGCCTGATTCAACGTCATCAATTGGTTTATGCGGCGTTGGGCGATCGCATGCGGGAAGAAATTCACGCCTTATCCATGAAGACGCTTACTCCTGAAGAATTTCAAAAATAATGGATAAACTTTTAATTCACGGCGGTCATCGCCTCTCTGGCGAAGTCATCGTTTCCGGCGCTAAAAATGCGGCGTTGCCGATCCTGTGCGCCGGTTTGCTGTGTGCCGACGATCTGCGTCTGTCGAATATACCGAATTTGCAAGATGTCTCCACCATGCTCAAGCTGTTGCGCAAGATGGGTTTGAGCGCCACGCATGATGGCGCAGCGCTGGTACTCAACGGCAGCGCAATTGCCTGTCTGGAAGCGCCTTACGATATGGTGAAAACCATGCGCGCATCGATTCTGGTGCTGGGACCGCTGCTGGCGCGTTTCGGCGAAGCCAAGGTTTCGTTGCCGGGCGGCTGCGCGATCGGATCGCGTCCTGTCGATCAGCACATCAAGGGCTTGCAGGCGATGGGCGCCGATATAACGATCGAAGCCGGTTATATCCATGCCAAGGCCAAGCGTCTGAAAGGCGCGCGTATCGTCACCGACATGATTACTGTCACCGGTACCGAAAACCTGTTGATGGCGGCGACGCTGGCCGACGGTGAGACGGTGCTGGAAAACGCCGCGCGCGAACCGGAAGTCGGCGATCTGGCCAATCTGCTGGTGGCAATGGGCGCGAAAATCGAAGGCATCGGCACCGATCGCCTGGTCATTCAGGGCGTCGAAAAATTGCATGGCGCGCAGCATTCGGTGATCGCCGATCGGATCGAGACCGGTACTTTCCTGTGCGCGGTTGCCGCTGTCGGCGGCGATGTAACGTTGCGCAATACCAGTAATGATTTCCTGGACGCGGCACTCGATAAATTGCGCGAAGCCGGTGTGATTCTGACCAGCGGCGAGGATTGGATCCGGGTGCAGATGGCGGCGCGGCCCAAAGCGGTCAGCATTCGCACCACGGAGTACCCGGGTTTCCCGACCGATATGCAGGCGCAATTCATGGCGCTCAATTGCATCGCCGAAGGCACCAGTCATATCACTGAAACGATCTTCGAAAATCGCTTCATGCACGTGCAGGAATTGAACCGGCTCGGCGCCGCTATCGATATCGAAGGCAACACCGCAATCATCAAAGGCATAACCCAATTTGTCGGCGCACCGGTCATGGCAACCGATCTGCGGGCTTCGGCGTCGCTGGTGATCGCGGGGCTGGCCGCTGAGGGTCAAACATTGATCGAGCGCATTTATCATCTGGATCGCGGTTACGACCGGATGGAAGTAAAGCTGTCGGCTATCGGTGCGCGGATCGAGCGCGTTAAATAATAAAGCGGCAATCACCGCGGTAATGACGAAAAATCCATTTTTAGCAGAGGCAACGATGTCCGAACACCTCACTCTGGCGCTGTCCAAAGGCCGTATTTTCGAAGAAACCTTGCCGCTGCTCAAGGCGGCAGGCATCGAAGTGACCGAAGATCCGGAAACCTCGCGCAAGCTGATTCTGCCGACTAACGATCCGCTGGTGCGCGTGATTATCGTGCGCGCTTCGGATGTGCCGACCTACGTGCAATATGGCGCTGCCGATTTCGGCGTGGCCGGCAAGGATGTGTTGCTCGAACATGGTGGCGAAGGCTTGTATCAGCCGATCGATCTGAAAATCGCCAAATGCCGTATGTCGGTTGCCGTGCAAGAGGGCTTCGATTACGCCAGTGCAGTGCGCCAGGGCGCCCGCTTGCGGGTCGCCACTAAATACCTCAATACTGCGCGCGAACACTTTGCCGCCAAAGGGGTGCACGTGGATTTGATCAAACTCTACGGCTCGATGGAATTGGGCCCGCTGGTCGGCTTGTCGGACGCGATTGTCGATCTGGTCAGCACCGGCAGCACCTTGCGCGCTAATCATTTGGTGGAAGTTGAGCACATCATGGATATTTCATCGCGGCTGGTTGTCAATCAGGCCGCGCTGAAAATCAAACGGGCCCGTTTGCAGCCGATCCTGGCTGCTTTTGAAAAGGCGACACAGGCCATGGCCTGATTGGGGCCTTGCCTTACCTTGAATTGAAGAAGAGCGAAGACATGACGATTGCGATCAGAAAGTTGGATGCGGCCGATGTAGGTTTCGAGCAGACCTTGTCCGCAGTGTTGGCATTCGAAGCCGGCGAAGACGAGGCGATCGATCGCGCCGCCGCGGCTATTCTGGCAGACGTCAAGCAGCGCGGCGATGCAGCCGTACTTGAATACACCGAACGTTTCGACCGGGTTGCCGCGGCCAGCGTGCAAGCGCTGGAAATCGGCCGCGACGCGATGCAACACGCATTACAGCAATTGCCACCCGAGCGCCGCGCCGCACTGGAAGCTGCGGCCGATCGCGTGCGCAGTTATCACGAGCGTCAAAAGCGGGAATGCGGGTCCGATGGTTTTCTTTACACTGAGCCCGACGGGACAGTACTGGGACAGAAAGTCACGCCGCTCGATCGCGTCGGGATTTACGTACCCGGCGGCAAGGCGGCGTATCCGTCATCGGTACTGATGAATGCGATTCCGGCCAAGGTCGCGGGTGTGCAAGAAGTGATCATGGTGGTGCCGACGCCGGACGGCGTCCAGAATCAATTGGTGCTGGCGGCGGCGGCAATCGCCGGTGTCGACCGGGTATTCACCATCGGCGGCGCGCAGGCAGTCGCGGCGCTGGCCTACGGCACGGCAACCATTCCTGCGGTCGATAAGATCGTCGGCCCCGGTAATGCTTATGTGGCCGCGGCCAAGCGCCGCGTATTCGGCATCGTCGGCATCGATATGATCGCCGGACCTTCCGAGATTCTGGTGATCTGCGACGGCAGCACCGATCCGGACTGGATCGCAATGGATCTGTTTTCGCAGGCCGAGCATGATGAATTGGCGCAATCGATTCTATTGTGTCCGGATGCCGGCTATATCGCGCAAGTCGAGGCCAGCATCAATCGCCTGTTGCCGGACATGCCGCGGCGCGAAGTCATCCAGACGTCGCTGACCAATCGCGGCGCACTGATCAAGGTGCGCGATATGGATGCCGCTTGCGAGATCGCCAATCTGATCGCTGCCGAGCATCTGGAAATTTCCGCTGAAAATGCGCAACACTGGGCCGATAAGGTGCGGCATGCCGGCGCCATGTTCCTGGGCCGTTTTTCGTCCGAAGCGCTGGGCGATTACTGCGCCGGTCCGAATCACGTGCTGCCGACTTCGCGCACTGCGCGCTTTTCGTCGCCGCTGGGCGTCTACGACTTTCAGAAACGTTCAAGCATTATTCAAGTCAGCGCCGCCGGTGCGCAAACATTGGGCCGCATCGCCGCTGAACTGGCCCATGGCGAAGGCTTGCAGGCACACGCCCGTTCAGCTGAACTGCGTTTGAAATAACGCATGAACGAAGGTAACGCCGACTGGTTAAACCGGATTTATTGTGACGATGCGCTGCACGGCCTGGCGCAGATTCCCGATGGCGCCATCGATTTGCTGATCGCCGATCCGCCTTACGGTCTCGGCAAGGATTACGGCAACGATTCGGATAAGCTTGCATCGGCTGCCTATTTGAACTGGATGGAAGCCTGGATCACACTGGCGCTGCCGAAGCTCAAAGCCAACGGCAGTCTATACATTTTCCTGACCTGGCGTTATGCCCCGGAAGTATTCGTCATGCTCAAGCAGCGTTTGACGATGATGAACGAGATCATTTGGGATCGCCGCGTGCCGTCAATGGGCGGCAGCACGCGGCGTTATTCTTCGGTGCACGATACGATCGGTTTTTTCGTCAAGGCCAAAGATTATTATTTCGATCTGGATGCAATCCGCATCGCCTACGATGCCGAAACCAAAAAGGCGCGTTCGCGCTCGATTTTCGTCGGCGCCAAATGGCTTGAGATGGGCTATAACCCGAAAGACGTGTGGAGCGTTTCGCGTTTGCATCGAGAACACCGGGAACGCGCCGATCACCCGACGCAAAAACCGTTGGAAATTATCGAACGCATGATCCGCGCCTCATGCCCGCCCGACGGCGTTGTGCTCGATCCGTTTATGGGCAGCGGTACAACAGCGGTTGCCGCAAAGCAATGCGGACGGCAGTTCGTCGGTTTCGAACTCAATCCCGATTACTGTGCAATGATCGAAAAGCGCCTTGCGGCAACACCGTCGCAGGCGGTCATCGCGTCGCCCTTGCCGGTTTTATGAGCTTAAAACAATACCGAATGGCCATTTTGTTGCGTCTACGTCTACCTTAATCGACTGGCAATCGCTACAGTGCGCGATATTGCGCAAAATGCCGGTAAAATGCTGTCTCCGGGATTTGGGTTTTAATTCCCAATTTATATCGAATTTATATCAAATTATTTTTTATTTAATCGCATCACATCCCTATGTCTACACCACGCACCGCAGAAGTTGTTCGCAACACCAGTGAAACGCAAATTCGCGTCGCCATCAATCTGGATGGCACTGGACGGCAATCGCTGAATACGGGCGTGCCTTTTCTTGACCACATGCTGGATCAGATCGCCCGTCACGGGCTGATCGATCTGGATATCCAGGCCAAGGGCGATTTGCACATCGATGCGCATCATACGGTGGAAGATGTGGGTATTACGCTGGGCCAGGCCTTCGCCAAGGCGGTCGGCGATAAAAAGGGTATCCGGCGCTACGGCCATGCCTATGTGCCGCTGGATGAAGCGCTGTCGCGTGTCGTCATCGATTTTTCCGGCCGTCCCGGACTGGAATTTCACGTGCCGTTCAGCCGTTCGATGATCGGGGCATTCGATGTCGACCTGACCAGTGAATTTTTCCATGGTTTCGTCAATCATGCGTTGGTGACCCTGCATATCGATAATCTGCGCGGCGTGAACGCCCATCATCAATGCGAAACCGTATTCAAGGCCTTTGGCCGCGCCTTGCGCATGGCAATCGAACTCGACAGCCGTGCCGCCGGCACCATTCCGTCTACCAAAGGCAGCCTGTAAGCATCTGCGTGCGTCGGTATGATGCGCGCGATGCGTTAAAACTTCGATATGAATAAAATTGTTGTAGTGGACTATGGCATGGGTAATCTGCGCTCGGTAGCGCAGGCCTTGCGCCACGTAGCGCCGGAAGCCGATGTGCGCATTTCCGGTGAAGCAGCCGATATTCGCGCCGCCGATCGGGTGGTATTGCCGGGGCAGGGCGCAATGCCGGATTGCATGCGTAGTTTGCGCGAATCCGGCGTGCAGGACGCATTGCTGGAAGCGGCGCGCAGCAAGCCCCTGTTTGGCGTGTGCGTAGGCGAACAGATGTTATTCGACTGGAGCGACGAAGGCGGTACCGCCGGACTCGGCTTGCTGCCCGGCAAGGTCGTGCGCTTCGCACTCGACGGCCAAGTGCAGGCCGACGGCTCGCGCTTCAAGGTGCCGCAGATGGGCTGGAATCGCGTGCACCAAAAGACGGCGCATCCGCTTTGGGACGGTGTTGCCGACGACACTTATTTTTATTTTGTGCATAGTTTTTACGCGGTGCCGGCTGTCACGGCGCACACGGTTGGGGTCACCGAATACGGTTCCGCATTTAGTTGCGCAGTGGCGCGTGATAATATCTTTGCGACACAATTCCATCCGGAAAAGAGTGCGTCTGCCGGCTTGCAGCTTTACCGTAATTTCGTGCATTGGAAACCCTGATTTTTGTATCGCCCTTGCGTTGTTTACCTGTTATTTACGTTATTTAATGCTTTTCTTCTTCTTCTCTAAATTACGAATGAAGCCATGTTGCTGATACCTGCCATCGACCTGAAAGACGGTCATTGCGTGCGCCTGAAACAGGGCGATATGGACCAAGCTACCGTCTTTTCCGACGATCCGGCTGAAATGGCGCGTCACTGGCTGGCGCAAGGCGCGCGGCGTTTGCATCTGGTCGATCTCAACGGCGCATTTGCCGGCAAACCTAAAAACGAATCCGCGGTGCGGCTGATCCTCAAGGCCGTGCGCGACTTCGCGCTGGCCAACGATGTCGACGAAATCCCGGTGCAACTGGGCGGCGGCATCCGCGATCTCGATACGATCGAGCGCTATCTGGACGCGGGTCTGACATACATCATCATCGGCACCGCAGCGGTCAAGAATCCGGGTTTCCTGCATGATGCCTGCAGCGCATTCCCAGGTCAGATCATCGTCGGTCTCGACGCCAAGGATGGCAAGGTCGCCACGGATGGCTGGAGCAAATTGTCGGGCCATGAAGTCATCGATCTGGCCAAGAAATTCGAAGATTACGGTTGCGAATCGATCATCTATACCGACATCGGCCGCGACGGCATGATGGGCGGCATCAATATCGAAGCGACTGTGCGTCTGGCGCAAAGCATGACGATCCCGGTCATCGCTTCCGGCGGCGTGCACAATATCAAGGACGTCGAAGCCCTGTGCGCAGTGCAGGACGAAGGCATTGAAGCCGTCATTTGCGGCCGTTCGATTTACGAAGGCACGCTCGATTTGCAAAGCGCGCAGTTGCGTGCCGACGAATTAAGCGGCGATGGATCGGATCGATCGTCATCCGGCATCTTGGATCAAGAGCAGTCATGACACTGGCCAAACGGATCATTCCTTGTCTGGACGTGACCGCCGGCCGTGTGGTCAAGGGCGTTAATTTTCTCGAACTGCGCGATGCCGGCGATCCGGTGGAAATTGCGCGCCGTTACGACGATCAGGGCGCCGATGAATTGACATTTCTCGATATCACTGCATCCTCCGATGGACGCGATCTGATTCTGGATATCATCGAAGCGGTGGCAGCGCAGGTCTTTATTCCGCTGACCGTTGGCGGCGGCGTGCGCACGGTCGATGATGTGCGCAGGCTGCTAAACGCCGGCGCCGATAAGGTCGGGATCAATACTTCTGCGGTGACCAATCCACAACTGGTGGCCGATGCCGCCGACAAATACGGTTCGCAATGCATCGTCGTTGCCATCGATGCCAAACGTGTCGGCGACAACAAATGGGAAGTTTTCACGCACGGCGGCCGCAAGGCGACCGGACTGGATGCGATTGAATGGGCGCGCAAGATGGCGCAACTCGGCGCGGGTGAAATCCTGCTGACGAGCATGGACCGCGACGGCACCCGCAGCGGCTTCGATCTGGCCTTGACCAGCGCGGTGTCGGATGCGATTGCGATTCCGGTGATCGCTTCCGGCGGCGTCGGCGGACTGCAGGATCTGGCCGATGGCATCAAGCTCGGCAAGGCAGACGCGGTGCTGGCAGCCAGCATTTTTCATTACGGGCAACACACAGTGCAGGAAGCCAAGCAATTCATGGCGGCACAGAATATCTCTATGAGGCTGGCATGAGCATCAGCGCAAAATGGTTGAATAAGGTCAAGTGGAACGAAATCGGCCTGGTGCCGGTGATCACCCAGGAAGTCGGATCGAACGATGTGCTGATGTTTGCCTGGATGAATCGTGAAGCGCTGGAGCGCACGGTTGAATTGGGTGAAGTCGTCTATTGGAGCCGTTCACGCAAGAAGCTTTGGCGCAAGGGTGAAGAATCCGGGCATTTCCAGAAAGTGCACGAAATCCGGCTGGATTGCGATGAAGACGTGGTGCTGCTCAAGGTCGAGCAAGTTGCCGGCATCGCCTGCCACACCGGCCGTCACTCCTGTTTCTTTCAAAAACTGGAAGGCGGCGCGGAGAGCGCTGAATGGATTATCGTCGGCCCCGCGCCGATGACGGAGCCGGAAGCTGGCATCGCGCTTGAGAATAAGCCGGCGCCGGGGAAACGGACCCGCAAACCAGCCGCTAAGATGGACAAATAAGGTGGACAAATGAGCGATACACTGCAAAGACTGGCCCGCGTGATCGAGTCGCGCAAACCGGCCAATGGCGGCGATCCGGAACAGTCGTATATAGCACGGCTGTTCGTCAAAGGCGATGACGCTATTCTGAAAAAAATCGGCGAAGAAGCGACCGAAACGGTGATGGCGGCCAAGGACGCGCGCGTTGACGGCAAGACCGATAAAGTATTGTATGAATGCGCCGATCTCTGGTTTCACACGCTGATTCTGCTGGCGCAGTTCAATCTGACGCCGCAGCAGGTGCTCGACGAACTGGCGCGGCGTGAAGGCATTTCAGGCATTGAGGAAAAAGCCAACCGCAAACTCGATGCGCGTGAACAGGCTGAGCAGAAGTGAGATAGTGGGCTGGTAGTGGACCAGTAATTCGCCAATAATTCGCTAGTAATTCGGGAGCAGCTTTGGATAATTGCATTTTCTGTAAAATTGTCGCCGGTCAAATTCCGTCCGATACGCTGTATGAAGACGATCAGGTCATCGTGTTCAGAGATATCAGGCCCGTTGCGCCAGTGCATTTCCTGATTGTCCCGAAAGAGCATATTGCGACGTTATCGGACTGCCATGACGGGCATGCGGCGCTATTGGGTAAAATGACGCTGCTTGCCAAACGGCTGGCGCAGGAGCAAGGTTGTGGATACCAGATTGCCGCCGACGGGACCCAAAGCGGCGGTTACAAAACACTCTACAACACTGGTCCCGACGGGGGACAAGAGGTGTACCATCTGCATCTGCACGTAATTGGCGGCGCGCATCCATGGCGCACAGGATTTTTCAGGGTTTAGCCGCAGTAGGACTGCTGCCGGCCTACCGGCGGCTGCTTTAGGCGACATTATTTTTGCTAGGAGATAGAAATGGGTTCGTTCAGCATTTGGCATTGGTTGATTGTTCTGGTCATTGTGGCGTTGATATTCGGCACCAAGAAGCTGGGTAATATGGGCGCGGATCTGGGCAAGGCGGTCAAGGGTTTCAAGGATGGCGTCAAGGGCGACGAAGAGCGGGCTGCCGAGACAAAGCAGCAACAGCAATCGACTATCGACGTACAGGCCAAAGAGAAAGACAAAACCGCTCTGTGAGCGGTTTCGAATGATGGCATTTCATGATCGCATTGCATGATTGATATCGGCATTACCAAGCTTGCTGTGATTGGCGTTGTCGCGCTGGTTGTGGTTGGTCCTGAGCGTTTGCCTAAAGTGGCGCGCATGGCCGGCACCCTGTTTGGCCGCGCGCAACGCTACATCAACGATGTGAAATCCGAGGTCGGTCGCGAGATCGAACTGGAAGAATTGCGCAAGATGCACAAGGATGTCGAGACAGCGGCCAGCGACGTCACCCAGGGCTTTGCGCAAGAGATGACCGATGCGGAGCACGCGATCACATCGGCCTGGGACGAAAAGGGCAATTTCGATCACCATCAGTACGATACGCAGATTCCGACACAGGCAACGCTGGATCGTAAAGTCAAAAATTTCCGTCAAAAAAAACTGCAACGCAATTCCACACTGCCTGGCTGGTATAAACAACAGACCGGACGCCGGACGCACGTCATTTCAGCTGCGGCTCGCGTAGCCAAATATCGCCCTGCCAGCGGCAAGTCTTCCGGCTCCTTTTTCGGATGAGTCCATGCGTTTCTTTTATTCTGTAGCACACTGACATGGCTGACGAACAAGCAACTAGCGGTCACGAAGACACCTTTATTTCGCATTTGGTCGAGCTGCGCAGCCGCGTGGTGAAATCTGCGATTGCGGTCGTCGTGATATTCCTTTGCCTGATGCCTTGGGCCGCGAAAATTTTCGATGTGCTGGCACGGCCGATGATGGCGGCATTGCCGACCGGCAGCCGGATGATTGCGACCGGCGTTATTACCCCATTCCTGATACCGGTCAAAGTAACGATGATGCTGGCGTTCATCATCGCGCTGCCGTGGGTCTTGTATCAAGTCTGGGCTTTTATTGCGCCGGGTTTGTATAAACATGAAAAACGCTTGATTGCGCCATTGGTGATTTCGTCTTCCGTGTTGTTCGTCACCGGCGTTGCATTTTGTTATTTCTTTGTCTTCGCTACCGTTTTCCCGTTCATCAATCATTTTGCGCCCGCCTCTGTTTCAGTGGCGCCTGATATCGACGCTTATGTCGACTTCGTCATGACGATGTTCATATCGTTCGGGATGGCGTTTGAAGTACCGATCGTGGTGATCATACTGGTGCGTATGGGCTTGGTGCCGTTGGCAAAACTGAAGCAGATTCGCCCGTATGTCGTTGTCGGCGCGTTCATCATCGCGGCAGTAGTAACGCCGCCGGATATCATGAGCCAATTGCTGCTGGCGGTACCGCTGGTGGCGCTATATGAAATTGGCTTGTTCATGGCGCCGATATTCGCCAAAGCGTCCAAAGCGCCAGACTCAGAAGAAGAAACTGTCTGATCGGGAACTGCCTGATCAGGCGCTTAAGTGATTAAGCGATTAAGCATTTAAGCTCCCGCCTGTCTCAACCACTGGACCAACGCCTGCGATTGCTTGAATGCAGTCGCTAAATCCTTGCCAAGGTCGGTTGGGATCTTCTGTCTGATGTCGATCTCTTTCCAGACGATAAAACTCTTCAATTTGATGTGTTCAATGTGCGGCGAATCGGCATCGAAGCCTTTCGGCGGCCGTGTCAGCCGGCCTTCCTGTTGCAGATCGCCGAAGTTGGTCTTCAGCGTTCTGTTTTTGAGTAATTTTGCAAAACCGTCGGCATCGGCAATGATGTGTTGCCGGATCGCGCGCAGCCGTTCGGCCGGCGGCATGTATTCGCCGGCGGCAATCAGCAGCGTACCGGTTTCATTGATATGAAAGTAATACGCCGGTCCGCCGCCCTGGCTGGGTTTTTTTAAACCGCTGGCGGTGATTGCGGCAGAAAAATGGGTTTTGTAAGGAATTTTATGATGCGAAAAGCGCATGTCCCGATTGATGCGGAACAGCGCTTTTTTGGGATTGCAGCCGGCCACTGCCGGATCGAATTTCGTGATATCGGCAATCAGCTTGACTACCACTGCCAGAAACTCGGCGCGCAAAATATCGTAACGCGGTTTGTTCATGACAAACCAGGCGCGATTATTGTTTTCGGAAAGCTCTGCCAAATATTGGGTCAGGTCGCGAATATGCATAAGCTGCGCGCTACTCGGTAGGTTGCGGCGCGGGGCGTTTGCCGACCGTCACGTTCAGCGCAGTTTCCTTCGACTTGCGCAACACTGTCATTTTTGCTTTTGCCCCTGGCGTCAACTGCGCTACCAGATTGGTCAGCGCTGTGGTGTCGGTTACCGGTTTATTTTCGATCGCCACCACAATATCGCCGGGCATCATGCCTGCCTTATCGGCCGGTCCATTTTTCAGTACGCCGGCGATAATGGCGCCGGTTTTTTTGGTCAGGCCGAAGCTCTCAGCCAGTTCGGGCGTAATTTCCTGCGGTTCGACGCCAATCCAGCCGCGCACCACATGGCCGGTCTTGATGATCGATTCCATCACGCTTTTGATGGTTGTGACCGGAATTGCAAAGCCGATACCGAGACTGCCGCCGCTGCGCGAATAGATCGCGGTATTGATGCCGATCAGATTGCCGTTGGTATCGATCAGCGCGCCGCCCGAATTGCCCGGATTGATCGCCGCATCGGTCTGAATGAAGTTTTCGAATGTATTGATGCCGAGATGATTGCGGCCCAGCGCAGAAATGATGCCCATGGTCACCGTCTGGCCGACACCGAATGGATTGCCGATGGCGAAGACGACGTCGCCGACACTGGCGTGATCCAGGTTGGCCAGCGTAATGGCCGGCAGATCGGGTAAATCGATTTTGATCACGGCCAGATCGGTATCCGGGTCGGCGCCGACTACTTTGGCGCTGGCTTTGCGGCCGTCCGACAGCGCGACTTCGATGCCGTCGGCGGCTTCCACCACGTGATTATTGGTCAGGATGTAGCCTTGCGGGCTGACGATAACGCCGGAACCCAGGCTGGCCGATTTGTCGTCCGGCTCATCGCCGCCGTTCTGGTCGCCGAAAAATTTCTTGAAAAACGGATCTTCCATGAACGGACTGCTTTGCGGCTTGGCCTCGGAAGTCGTAAAAATATTCACCACCGACGGCATCGCCAGTTTGGCCGCATTGCGATACGAACCGGGGGCCGGCTGGGCCAGCGCGGCTTCCTGCATAGCGACGCTGGAAGTGGAGACCGGCTTGCGCATAGAGTTGAATGCGCCGCCCATCCATTCCGGCTTCAAGGTCGCTACAATGA
>JAQGNR010000030.1 GCA_028291765.1 Herbaspirillum sp. | reverse complement strand
GCGTTATCCGATTACAACAACGGTGCAACCTTGATCGCGCAGGGATGGTGCGTACACATTTTTCCATCAAATTTGCAAATTGGCGAGGCGGTGGTAACGCCCCTGTGTAGAATGGTCTTTTTATTCTTACACCAACACCGGTCCTTGGACCCGTGTAGAAATGATTATATATTCAAAATGAAGGACTTAGCGAGATTTTCTGGGAACTCGGTTGAAACACCGTCCCAACCCCGGCAACAGCCTGTTTTGCCGCAAGTCCAGTTGCTGTCTATTGCTGAAGAAGATGCCGGTCAGCGCATCGATAATTTTCTGTTGCGGGTCTGCAAGGGCGTCCCGAAAAGCCATATTTACCGGGTTTTGCGCTCCGGCGAGGTGCGCGTCAATAAAGGGCGGATCGATCAAACTTACCGTCTGCAGACCGACGATGTGGTGCGGATACCGCCGATTCGCATGGCAGAGAAGACAACACAAACCGTGCCGGGCGCAGAATTCAAAATATTGCTTGAAGACAATTATTTGCTGGT
Source organism: Herbaspirillum sp. (assembly GCA_028291765.1). GTDB lineage: Bacteria > Pseudomonadota > Gammaproteobacteria > Burkholderiales > Burkholderiaceae_D > Herbaspirillum. The sequence continues at coordinate 2,288 of JAQGNR010000030.1, read as the reverse complement.
GATCGATAAGCCCGCCGGGGTCGCCGTGCACGGCGGGTCGGGCGTCAGTTATGGCGTCATCGAGCAATTGCGGGCATCCCGTCCGGAAGCCAAGTTTCTGGAGTTGGTGCACCGGCTGGATCGCGATACCTCGGGCATTCTGTTGCTGGCAAAAAAACGCAGTGCGCTGACCAATCTGCATGAGCAAATGCGCGATGGCGTTACCGATAAGCGTTATTTGGCGCTGGTGCATGGCGACTGGGTCAATCCGCGCCAGCATATCAAGCTGCCTTTGCATAAATACACGACGGCCGACGGCGAGCGTCGGGTTGCCGTGCTGGAGGGCGGGCAGTTGGCGCATACGATTTTTTCATTGAAGCGCCGCTACGGCGAGTACGCCCTGCTGGAGGCGGAACTGAAAACCGGACGTACGCATCAGATACGGGTGCATTTGTCAGCCAGTGGTTTTCCCATTGCGGGCGATGATAAATACGGTGATTTTGCGTTAAATCGGGCGTTGCAAAAAGCCGACGGCCATCGCGTTGCGTTCAAACGCATGTTTTTGCATGCAGTTCAGATTACCTTTACTCATCCGGAAAGCGGTAAGCCGGTGACATTGAACTCGCCGCTGCCGTCCGAGTGCGAACGTTTTTTAAAAAGTTTGGAAAAAGTCGCATAGGACATGGGCATGAAACATGATTAACCCTGATAATCTGGCTCGAACGCCGGCAACGGCAAGATAACTTGGCGCTTATTTATTTATGGCAAGAACGCAATTTGATTTAATCGTGTTTGACTGGGACGGCACGCTCATGGATAGCACGGCTACCATTGTGCAATGTATCCAGGCCGCGGCAAGGGATCTCGGCTTGCCGGTGCCGGATAAGCGGGCCGCCTCGCATGTGATCGGGCTTGGCCTGGCCGATGCGATGGCCGCGGCGATGCCCGATATCGATCCCAAATATTATCCGCGCGTAGTCGAACGTTATCGCCATCATTATCTGGGGCAGGATCATGATTTGACCCTGTTCGATGGCGTGCGGGAGATGCTGGCCGATTTATCGCAGCAAAAATATTTCCTGGCGGTTGCCACCGGCAAGAGCCGGGTCGGCCTGAACCGTGCGCTCAATGCAACTAGTCTGCTGTCGGTATTCGATGCGACGCGTTGTGCCGATGAAACATTTTCCAAGCCGCATCCAGCCATGCTGCAGGAGCTCACGCGCGAATTGGGGCAGGATATGGCGCGCACATTAATGATCGGCGATACCACCCACGATTTGCAGATGGCCATTAATGCCGGTGCGGCCGGCGTCGCGGTCGAGTATGGTGCGCATCCGGTACGCGAATTGCACGCGCTCAAGCCCATGTATAGCGCAGCGTCGATTCCTTTATTGCATGCGTGGCTGCTCGAGCATGCATGAGGCACAGGATCACACAGGATCAAAATGGCGCGCGCCGGATTCCAGTTTAAGAAACTACGTAAGGCCCGTAATTGCAAGAGCGTTGCGGCAACGTCCAGAATAACTTTATGAATAATGACATGAATAATAACGAGCAGGAACCGAATGACGCCGTGCCGGCGACCTCGCCGGCGGCAAGCACTGTAGCCGGCAAGGACGAAAAAAAGGGCGGCTGGGAACGCGATGTGTTGGAACAGCTGGCGATGTTCACCGTGCGCGAGCAACGCGCCCGGCGCCGCTGGGGGATCTTTTTCAAGATGGCGGCATTGCTGGTGGCCTTGTACGCTATCTGGGCAGCTTTCAATTACAGCATGAGCACCAGTGAAACGATTGGTGCGCATACCGCGCTGATCAATATCAACGGCGCCATCGAAGCCGATGGGAGTGGCTCCGCCTCAGTGGTTATTCCTGCTCTGGACAAGGCCTTTGCCGCCAACGATTCGGTCGGCGTTGTGTTACGCATCAACAGTCCGGGCGGCAGCCCGGTCCAGGCGGGCATGATCTATGACGAGATCGTGCGCCTGCGCAAGGTCTATCCGAAAAAGCCTTTATATGTCGTGGTCGAGGAGATGTGCGCATCCGGCGGCTATTACATCGCTTCCGCGGCCGACAAGATTTATGTCAACAAGGCCAGTATTGTTGGATCGATCGGCGTGCTGATGGATGGTTTCGGCTTTACCGGCCTGATGGATAAATTGGGCGTGGAGCGGCGTTTATTGACGGCCGGGGAAAACAAGGGTTTTCTCGATCCGTTCAGTCCGGTGGTTCAAAGCCAGAAGGATTACGCCAAACAAATGCTGTCTGAAATTCATCAGCAATTCATCAATGCGGTACGGACCGGACGCGGCG
>JAQGNR010000010.1 GCA_028291765.1 Herbaspirillum sp. | reverse complement strand
GTAAAAGGCCCTGTCGACCTGGGGAAGGCCACGGCGCCCTGATCCGCCCCGGCGAAGGCAAAGCGCCGAGCTAAAGGGCAATCTCCGAAAAAAAACCGGATAACCGGCCGCCAATAATAATCCGCATACCAAAGGCGCTTTTTTCATTCATCCAGATAACAATCCTATTCCAGAAGCCGCGCCTCAAGACGCGCCAGCGTGCCTGCAAACAGCTTCGGCCGGTTCATTGCCCGCGCCAATACCAGCGCGCCCTGTATCCCGCCGACGATATCTTCACTCAATGCGGCAGCAGCAGCCGCATCGTGCCCGTCGCGCAGCAGCGCATCGCGCAACGCAGCGGCCCAATCGACAAAATAACTTTTGACCGCCACTGCAAACCGGTCGCGCTCATTACCCAGCGCAAACACGCCGATCAGACAGACTTTTTGCCCCGACAGAAAATAACGCTTGGTCGCACGGAACATATGCGCAATACCGAGCCGCGCATCCGGGGTAGTGCGCAATGGCGTATAGACGTGCTGCTGAAACCATAGATCGATATGCGCCAGCACCGCCGCGGCCATCTCCTCCTTACCGCCGGGGAAAAAGTGATACAGGCTGCCTTTGCCCAAGCCGGTACCGGCGCTGATACGCGCCAGACTAGCCCCTTCGTAGCCATAGGTTCGGAAAATTTCCGTCAACAGCGGCACCACGTCGGATCGTTCCGCGATTTGCCTTGCCATGCTTCCCCTTCTCCTTTCACCGCAACCGGCTCTATAAACCGAGATCGCTCAAACCGGCATGCGCCAATGGGCGCGGTGCGTCGAGATCCCAGAGCATCTTGCGATCGCTTTGTGCAATCGGCAGATCGTTGATACTGGCATGCCGGGCCTGCATCAAACCGTTGGCATCGAATTCCCAGTTTTCATTGCCATAGGAACGGAACCAATGGCCGGAATCATCGCGCCACTCATAAGCAAAACGCACTGCAATGCGGTTATCGGTATACGCCCACAATTCCTTGATCAAACGATAGTCCAGTTCACGCACCCATTTCCGCGTCAGAAACGCCACGATGGCAGGACGCCCCTGCACAAATTCAGCACGATTGCGCCATACGCTATCTTCTGTATACGCCAAAGCAATCTTTTCCGGATTGCGTCCATTCCAGCCATCTTCGGCTGCGCGCACTTTTTGAATTGCCGTCTCAAAGGTAAAAGGGGGAAGTGGGGGACGTGCACTCATGAAATCACCATTCTTGGTTAAAAATTCCGTTAGAAATCAAGCCAGCCCGACGGCAAGATAATTTTCCGCCAGGCTAACATTCAATTTACCGATCGGAACATACTTTACCGATCAGTACATCGAATTGTAATTCGATATCATACGTATTTCAACAATATCGACGGTAAAATTTACAACAATATTTCCGCTTATCGAAGCCGCATCTGCTCTTCTTCCTACAAGATATTCAGTTGCGCGCCTACCAATGGCGGCCAGCCGTCATTGCTATGATTCCTGCATGTAATTCTGGCAATCCGCATCGAGACAGGACCACCATGAACCCCGACAAACTGGAAATAAATAATCGAAAACTAGATGCCGCTCAGCCGGCCGATAAACGACCGGAAACCAGCAGCGGGCGCGAACAGCGCGAACAATACGAACAATATGCAGCGGCGTTGGCGCTGCATTTCCAGACCTACGTGGCCTGGGCAAGCGATCACTGGCCGGCCTATGAAAGACCGCTCGATCCCGCTTCTTTCAACGGCTCCCTCCAAGATTTAAACGCCATCTTCGCTCAGCTTGGCCTGCCTGGCCCGAATAGCGCTGCCGATCCGGGCGTACCCGGTGCAGTGCAGTTCGTTCCGGTCACGCCGATGCCTTGGCCTTAACCCCACACACCCGTATGGACGCAGCCTCCTCAGCCATGCCGCCCACCGTCAAAGTCGCAGTATGGCGTCGTTTCGCGCGCATATTAATCAGCGCGGCCCAGGCCTGGCTTGATCATCGTGCCGCCAGTAAAGGCGCGGCGTTGGCGTTTTATACACTGTTTTCGATGGCGCCCGTGCTGGTGCTGGTGACCGCAATCGCCGGCGCATTTTTCGGCCCCAAAGCCGCCCAAGGCGAAATCGTGGGCCAGCTCAGCGGGCTGGTCGGCCAAGTCGGCGCGCAAGCAATCCAGATGGTGCTGGTCAATGCCAATAACGCCAAAACCGGCTCTATCGCCACCATCGTGGCCACCATACTTTTGTTGGTGGGCGCTACGACCGTTTTTTCCGAACTGCAGGACAGCCTCGACGAAATCTGGCAGGTTCCAAAGGCGACCGCCGCGGCAGGCATCATCACGGCGATCCGCAGGCGGCTGCTGTCATTCGGCTTGATTCTCGTACTGTGCTTTTTGCTGCTGGTATCGCTGGTCGTCAACGCATTGCTGGCGCTGCTGCAAAAGTATTGGAGCGGCCTGTGGAGCGACTCCCTCTATGTACTCGCTCCCTTGACATCGCTGTTCTCGTTCCTGGTCATTACCAGCATCTTTGCCGCCATCTTCAAATTGCTGCCGCAAGCGCCGCTCTCTTGGCGCGACGTATGGATCGGATCGCTGGGGACCGCCGGGCTGTTTACACTCGGAAAATACCTGATCGGCGTGTATTTGGGCAATAGCGGCGTCACTAGCAGTTACGGTGCCGCCGGTTCACTGGTAGCGCTATTGATATGGATTTATTACTCCGCGCAGATTTTCTTTTTCGGCGCTGAATTTACGCGTGAATATGCATTGAATTTCGGCAGCCTGCGCGATACCGGCAAAGAAGCAAGCTGTCCGATTGTCCACAATGCAAATCGCGCTTTCCTGACGTCCAAAAGATAAGCAGGACTAGCGGCGTTTGCATCTTCCCAGGCAACTAAGTGCGAAAGGCGAAGTCTATTTAAGCGATCCGATGAGGGATTTCATCATTTCATAATGTCAAAAAAGGAGAACAATATGCTCGGTACAATTCTGCTAATCATTTTAATTTTGATTCTGGTCGGCGCACTGCCGTCGTGGCCGCATAGCCGCAATTGGGGTTACGGGCCCAGTGGTATCGCCGGCGTCGTCGTAATTGTTCTGATTGTTCTGCTCTTGATGGGACGAATTTAAAGCTGAGAATTTAAAAAGGCCAAATAAAGCGGCTAAATAAAGCCTCCGAATAAAGCACTGATTCACGGGTCTGCAATGCAATCAAGGGAGCGCAAGCTCCCTTGATTGCATTGCAGCCGGCCCGGAAATTCAGGCGGTATGTTTCATGTGTACCTGATCGCGCAGGCTCTTGACGCGATCATGATTAGCCAATACGCCCTGATATTGACGCTCGACCACCATGCGAATATTCGCCGACAGATCTTTTTGCAGCGCCTCGCGATAGGATTTCAGTGCAGCATCTTCTTCACGCTCGCATTCGGCGAGTACCGCCTCATCATCCTTGCCGGTAATCAGCGATTTGATATTGAGCCATTGGCGATGCATGCTGCCGCTGACGCTGCCGTGCGTGGCGGGATCGCCACCAAGGGCGCGCACCAGCTCTTGCAATTCGGAAGCCGCCGCAGCGCACCCACGAGAACTCTCTTCAAACAACACTTTAAATTGTGCATCGCGTTCACTGGCATCTTCCGCACAAGACCGGAAACCCTGTTCGCCGTCTTTCGAAGTTTGAATCAGATCGTTCAAAACTGAGATGACTTCATCGTTAATCATGATATTCCTTTCGGTTAAGTTAATAGAAGACTGGGAAGTACTTCTAAAAGGCGCACGCGCCGGATAAATACCTACAACAGGAACATGCATTACCGATTAATGCGTATGCAGTGGAATTACTGTAGGCGGTGCGACAGCGCGCAACTATCAGTGTTGCGCTGATTACAATGTAGGAATCTGAGAGTGAGAACACATAAGAATAAAGCATAAAAAACATGTTCAAGAGCGGTCTTTTTTGGCGCGTCTGACAGCCGCCCCTACTAGTGTGGTCAATGCCATTGGTGAACTTGTCCTACAAGATAAAGCGTAGGAGTCTGATACGCGAGGCCGAGCTGCCTCGCTACTATCCCTCCCAATGCCTTCCTCTGCCCCTATCTGAATCGACAACCTCTCAGGAGCCTCTTTATGAATATGAATATGAATATTGTGCTAGGCCACGCCAAAATGATGCTCGGTATCTGTCAGCAAAAAATTGGCCGCATTATTGGCAACCTGACTCTGGCAAATGCCGGCAAGCAACGCTATTTCACAGGCAAAGCTCAAGTGGCTATAGGGGAAGCGCAAGACATCATCAAAGAATGCCTTTCCCGGTTGCAGACTCGTTAAGAAAGATTCATCAAAGTAGTCATTTGCCGACTTGTCCTACAAGACATTCAGTAGCAGTCCTATAGGAATACGAGAGAGCGCTCTATATCGTTTGCTTGTGTTGACGCTATGCAGTGCCACACAAATTAACCCTTTTTGGGGGGGGAGACGCGAAAATGGACAAGCTCTTATTAGGCTGGATGCTCGGCGTCCCGGTGTTGGTATTAATTGCCTTGCAATATTTCCTATCGTGAGCCGCCGCTGAACGCAATCAAGGACTTCTCATCATGCTCGAAAAAAAACTGAAAACTGTGCATAACGATATTGATACGCTACTGACAGAAGCGCAGGATCTCTTGCGCGAAGCTGCTACCGCAACCACTGCGAAAGCCGATGAACTGCGCACTAAAGCCATGACGCTATTGGAAAGCGCGACAGCAAAGGCACAGGCCGTGCAATCGACGGCCATTGCCAGCGGCAAGGAACTGATTACCAATACCGACGATTACGTTAATCAGAATCCCTGGCGCGCTATTGCCATTTCGACGGCAGTCGGTCTGATAGCCGGCGTGGCGATCGCCCGCTGCAGTAAATAAAACGCGGATTTCCCAATGCCGGATTCACCTTCGCAGATTCCCTCCAGCGCCGCCGCCCAGACGCCGCATTCCATCCTGTCGGCCGATCTGGCCCGGGTCGGCGAAAACGCGCTGGATAGCGCACAGCATGCACACCGCAAGCAACTATTAATTGCGCAAGGCGCAGTTTGCCGCGCCCAAATACTGAATTCCAGCAGGGCAATCCGCCACGGGGCCAATATCAAAGTGATTGCCGATCAGGCAAAGCACGCTGCGATTGAAGTCCTGAAGGATAAGTTTTATCGGCAACGAAAAAAGGTGCAGGAATTAATGCCGGTGGTATTGGACCGTGTATTGACAATGTCCTCGGTATCGACCCGTTACATCCGCAAACCGGTGCTCTATGGCGCAATGATTTTGGGCGCCATTTCAGCACTCCCGCGATTTTTCAAAGAAAGGAAACGTTATGACAGCCAATAAAAGCGCCTCAGCCCAGCCATTCCATATGGACGTGATGGCAATTCGCAAAGCGGCTAAAAAACTCGATGATGGTCCGGTCACCGCAGGCTATCAAGGCAACCGGAAAGAGATCGTTTCCATGCTCAACGATGCATTGGCAACCGAGCTGCTTTGCGTACTGCGCTACAAGCGTCATTACTTCACCGCCACCGGCCCCGGCGTCGAATCGGTCAAGGCTGAATTTCTGCAACATGCCGGCGAAGAAGCCGGGCACGCCGACCGTATCGCCGAACGCATCGTGCAACTCAATGGCGAACCAGACTTCAATCCGGCAATTCTGACCCCGCGCAGCCACGCCGAATATGACGCTTCCACCAACGTGAAGGAAATGATCAAAGCCGATCTGGTTGCCGAGCGGGTAGCGATCGAGTCGTATCGTCAGATGATCGAACGCATCGGCGATAGCGATCCGACCACTCGTCAAATGCTAGTGGAAATCATGACCAACGAAGAAGAGCATGCAGATGATTTACGCGATCTGCTGCAGTAAGTGGTTTTAATAAGTTGTCTCAATAAGTCAAATAAGTTGTTTTAAAAAATTGCCTCAGTAAGTTCTCTTTGAATAAATTTTTACGCTGTTTAGCTTCAAAAACCCGATTGGCATGCCGATCATTCATTTAACAAAAAAAGGATCTTAATCATGAAAAAGATAATCGCCATTCTCGTTTTCGGTATCGGTGCACTGGGCTTCCAATCGGCAAGTTTTGCCGCAGATAGCGCCAAGACCACTTATAAGGCAACCGTCAAGCAGGCAGACGCCGACTACAAAGTCGCAAAAGCAAAATGCGACCCGCAAAAGGGCAATGACAAGGATGTCTGCATGAAAGAAGCCAAGGCTGCGCATACAACGGCCATCGCCAACGCCAAGGCCACCAGAAAGTCTCAGAGCGCGCACAAGGAGGCAACCGAAGATAAAAATAGCGCTAACTACGCAACCGCCAAGGAAAAATGCGATGCATTGAAAGGCGATGCGAAAGATACCTGCGTCAACAATGCCCGCACGCAATATAAGCAATAAGCGCAATAAGCGCCGGCACTTGCCACCATATATATATACCCAAGAGGAGATTTCACATGACTATCATTAAACGCCTTGCGGCAGCGCTCTTCGCGCTTTCGCTGCTGGCAATGGCCGGTTGCGCCTCGACGCCAACGCAAAACAGTCCCGGCGGCTATGTCGACGATGCTTATCTCACCACCAAGGTGAAAGCCGCCATCGTCAAGGAGCCTAATCTGAAGGCCACCGAAATTAACGTGGAAACCTTCAAAGGCACCGTACAATTGAGCGGTTTCGTCAACACCCCAGAAGCAATCGAACGTGCCGGCACCGTGGCCAGCGGCGTCGAAGGTGTGAAAGCAGTGAAGAACGATCTACACGTGAAGTAATAGCAATAGCAATAGCAATACCATGCATCCGGGCAAATTTCCGATTTGCCCGGATTCCATTTACGGATGAAAAATACCAAAGTAATATTTGATGGCAATTCATGTATAGTAAAAAATCTTGGCATTAAATCTCGCCCTTTACTAAAATATTTAGCGGTGCAAATTGGCCACTTCGTCTGAAGTATGTGATACCCAGCGGAACGCCTGCAACATCACTAAGGCCGTTGGTGCAAACCTTCGCGATTCATTAAAAGATATGATAAAAATTCTAGTAGTGGACGATCACGCGGTAGTCAGAGCAGGGGTGCATCACTTTATTTCCGATATTCCCAATATGGAAATCGGCGGTGAAGCCAGCTCTGCAGAAGAAGCCATCCGCATGGTACGCAACCAGGAGTGGGATATCGTCCTGCTCGATATTGCAATGCCCGACAAAAGCGGCGTTGAAGTTCTGAAACAAATCAAACGCGAAAAACCGAAATTACCGGTCCTGATGCTCAGCATGCATCCTGAAAATCGTTACGCCGTGCAAGTATTGCGTAGCGGCGCCAGCGGCTACGTCCAAAAGGAAGCGCTCGCCACCGAGCTGGTCAACGCCATCAATACCATTTTGCGCGGCCACAAATACATCAGCTACGGCGTAGCGGAATTGCTGACCACCGATCGCGACACGGACACGCAAAAACCCTTGCATGAAACGCTTTCCGAGCGTGAATACGAAATCTTTTACAAGCTGGGACAAGGCGAAGGCGTCACCAAAATCGCCGATGAACTCTGTCTCAGTGTGAAAACTGTCAGTACCTATCGCTCACGCGTTCTGCAAAAAATGAATATGGCGAATAACGCCGATATTATTTATTATGCGATCAAAAATAATTTGATCGATTAATCGATGGTGCCGCCCTTACTCCGTTACCGAACCGCGCTGCCGCACTTGCAGCGTTGCGCAACGTCCCTATGGTCGAACGGGGAGCCAGATTTTGCT
>JAQGNR010000267.1 GCA_028291765.1 Herbaspirillum sp. | reverse complement strand
GGCAAAGCCATTCGATGTCAGTGAATTGGAGGCGCGCATCCGGGCCTTACTGCGCCGCTCCAACCAGCATGCCAATCCGGTGCTGCAGTGCGGCACGCTCGCATACGACAGCAACAGCCGCATCTTTATGCTCGGCGCCAATCAATTGAGCCTGACGCGGCGCGAACAATCCGTCCTGGAAACCTTGATTCTCAAAACGGGAAAGACCGTCAGCAAGCAGGCCTTGGCGGAAAGCTTGTTTGCCATGGATGAAGAGGTGTCGCCCGACGCCATCGAGGTCTATATTCACCGCCTGCGCAAAAAGCTGGAACACGGCGACGCGGCCATTATCACGTTGCGCGGTCTGGGCTATTTGTTGAAACAGCACAATGCAATTGCGTAGTCTTCGGACTCAATTACTGGCCTGGCTACTGGTGCCATTGGCCGTTTTTGTCGCGTTCAACAGTTGGGTTGCCTATCGCAACGCCGCGGCCATGGCGACGGTGGTGCATGACCGCATCTTGTTGGGATCCGCGCGCATCATTGCCGAGCAAGTCTCTTACGAAGATGGGACGCTGCAAGTCATCGTCCCTCCTGCTGCGCTGGAATTATTTCAGTCCGATTCCCATGACAGCGTCTACTACCGGATCTCAAGTCCGAATCATGGGCTATTGGCCGGCTCGGACGATCTGCCGCTCGCACCGATTGCGCCGGTCACGTCGAGACCGGAAGAATCGACCTTTTTCGATACCATATTCCGCGGCCAGCCAATGCGGGTAGTCGCGTTCTCCCAACCGGTCTTCGCAGCGCCTGAACATGGCCCGGTATTAATCGAAGTGGCCCAGACCAGGCGCTCCTACAATGAATTGGCGGAGCTGCTTTGGATGCATACGGTACAACAACAATTACTGATACTGGCGGCAGTGGTGGTGCTGCTCTGGATCGGCATGCGGCGCGGACTCGCGCCCATTATGCAATTACGCAATACGGTGCAACAACGTGGGCCCAATACGCTGGAAGCGCTGGACCTGGCGGCCGTTCCCTACGAGCTGGCGCCGCTGGTCAACGCCATGAACGATTACGTGCGGCGGCTGGAAAAACACATGGCGGCGCACAGCCGCTTTATCGCCAACGCATCGCATCAATTGCGCACGCCCCTGACTGTGCTCAATACACAGGTCGATTATGGCCTGCGCAGCGCCGATATCGACAACAAGAACGTGGCGCTGACGGCCATCAGAAAAGGCGTCCAGCACGGCACCAAACTGGTTAATCAACTGCTGATGTTGTCAACCGCCGAGATGCGCGCCAGACCGCCCTACGAAGACGTCAATCTGGTGGCGATCGTGAAAACCGTGCTGGAGAATCTGGCATTGCTGGCCCAGAACAAGTCTATCGATCTGGGTTTCGAATTCGATGAAGACAGCATTACCGTGCGCGATAAATTGTCCATGCTGGACGAGCTGGTTTCAAATCTGGTCGACAACGCGCTGCGCTATACGCCGCCCGGCGGCATCGTCACCGTATCGGCCATGCGAGAGGGCGATCAGGTGATTTTGCGGATCGAGGACAGCGGCCCGGGCATTCCCGAAAACGAATACGAACGTGTCTTCGAGCGCTTCTATCGGCTGCAAACCGACCACGCGGAGGGCTCGGGCCTGGGCCTGGCGATCGTGCGCGAAATCGCGGCCGCATGCGATGCAAAAATCATACTGTCGGCGCCGCTGACGCATCAGGGGCTGATTGTCACCGTAATACTTGAACGGCATTGGCATTGATGGCATGCCGGCGCAGGCACATAAAAAAACCCTTTATCTACGGAGTGCAAAACTAAAATCAGGAGACATTTTCATGCAAAGAAATATTGTCTGTTCATCAGTGTGCTTCGCATTCATGCTGCTTGCCGTCATCTGCGCCGCAAACCCGGCATGGGCGGCCGACCCGCCCAAAATAACCATCATGGTCGGCGGCATTACCAAAATGATTTACCTACCGGCCAAATTAGCCGAGCAGTTGGGCTATTTCGCCGCAGAAGGCTTGAACGTCGAATTACAGTCGCAACCGGCCGGCATCGATTCGGAAAATGAATTATTGGCCGGCGCGGTGCAAGGGGTGATCGGCTTTTACGACCATGCCATCGACTTGCAAAGCAAGGGCAAGGAAATCAGCGCCATCGTCATCTTCGCGCAGGTGCCGGGCGAGGTCGAAATGGTTTCAAGCAAAGCCCCAATGATCAAAAGCATGGCCGATATCCGCGGCAAAACCCTGGGCATCACCGGGCTGGGCGCATCGACTAATTTCCTGACCCTCTATCTGGCGTCCAAACAGGGCATCACTTCGAAAGACTATTTGATACTGCCGGTCGGCGCCGACAACACCTTTATCGCCGCCATCCAGCAAGGCCGGATCGATGCCGGCATGACCACCGAACCGACCGTATCGCAGTTATTAAAAACCGGCGACGCTACTGTGCTGATCGATCTGCGCACCGTCGATGGCACCGTCAAAGCACTGGGCGGGCTTTATCCGGCATCGAGTCTATATGTGCAGCGCATGTGGCTGGATTCGCACATGGTGGAAGCCACCAAACTGGCGCGTGCTTTTGTGAAGACACTGAAATTCATCAACACGCATTCAGCGGCGCAGATCGCAGAAAAGATGCCGAAACATTATTACGGCAATGACAAGGAGACGTACATCCAGGCTTTGCAAAACTCGCTGCCGATGTATTCGGCCGACGGCAGAATGCCGGCCGGCGGCCCTGAAACCGTCCTCGCGGTCCTGTCGAGCTGCAATCCGAATGTAAAAGGCAAGAGCATCAATCTTTCCAAAACCTATACCAATGCGTTCGTCGACGCGGTGAAATAGCGCCGCTGCAAAGTTATTCACGCCGGTACGGCACTTTTCCCGGAAATACGATCTAACACGTCTGTGCGCAATGATGGTTCATTGGGCGTCTATGGACATCCTGGTGTTTTACCTATGGCGGTGACCCTTCGATACGGGCTTCGCCCTACTCAGGGCGAACGGGGTTTTGTAAAAATTTTAAAAGAAACCGTAACGGAGTTTTGTGAAAATTTTCACCAAAACCCGTTCGCCCTGAGTAGGGCGAAGCCCGTATCGAAGGGTCACCACCGCAGGTAAAACTTAAAGAATTAATGATTAACAAACCCCAGATGAAAAAAACAATCATCCTGGCGATCGTGCTGATTGCCCTCGTGTTTTGCAGCATCGCGTTATCGCTGGCCGGCCATCCGCCGCTGCCGCCCGAGACACCGTCGACCACCCCGCCCGATCAACAAAGCATCGCGCAGGGCGCGCAGCTGGCCGCGCTCGGCAACTGCATGGCGTGCCACACCGCCAAGGACGGCAAACCATTCGCCGGCAGCCTGCCCCTCAATACGCCGTTCGGCAAGATTTTCAGCACCAACATCACGCCCGATCCGGAAACCGGCATCGGCAACTGGTCGCTCGAAGCCTTCACGCGCGCGATGCGCAAAGGCGTCTCCCGCGACGGCCATCTGCTCTACCCCGTCTTCCCCTATCCCCATTTCCAGTACATGAACGATGCCGATATCGCTTTCCTCTACGCTTATCTGATGAGCCGCGAGCCGGTGCATGCGGTAGCGCCGGCCAATAAACTCATATTCCCGCTCCAATTCCGGCCGCTCATAGCAGGCTGGAACATGCTGTTTCTGCATCCGGCAGATAAACCGAACGACGCCGACGCTGCCCAAAGCGCCGATTGGCAACGCGGCCGCTATCTGGTGAACGGCGCGGCGCATTGCGCCGCATGCCATACGCCGCTGAATATGCTGGGCGCGGAAAAACGCGGGCAAACCTTCGCCGGCGGCTTCATCGAGGGCTGGGACGCGCCCGCGCTGACCAAGCTGCTGCATGCGCCCACGCCATGGACGCAGCAGCAACTGCTGCAATATCTGCGCACCGGTCTGGCCGATCAGCACGGCGCCGCCGCCGGTCCGATGTTGCCTGTCACGAATTCGCTGGCCGATGCATCCGAGGCCGATGTGAACGCCATTGCGACGTATCTGATGGCGCTGCAGGAAGCGGCTCCGGCTGCTTCGGCTGCACCAGCGGCACCAGCGGCACCGGATAAAGCTGCCGCAGCGCCTGCGCCGGAACTGCAGTCCGGCGCCACGCTGTTTACCGCAACCTGCGCATCCTGCCACAGCGCATCGGCGCCGATGTCGACCTTGGGCGGCCGCCCATCGCTGTCGCAGAGCACCGCGCTCAACGCGGATCACCCGCGCAATACGATCCGCATCATCCTCGACGGCATCGATTGGGAAGACAGCAAGAGCGCGCATTACATGCCGGCGTTCAGCGACATGCTGACCGATGCGCAGATCGCCGACATCGCCAACTACACCCGCGTCACAGCCGGCAAACGCGCGCCATGGCCGGCGCTGGACGCCGCCGCCGTCGCCAAAATTCGCAAGGAGAGCCCAACGCCATGATTACCTTGAATGTCAACGGAACACCGCAGCAACTCGATGCCGATCCATCCACCCCCTTGCTGTACGCATTGCGCAATCAATTGCAATTGAACGGCGCGAAATACGGCTGCGGACTGGGCCAATGCGGCGCTTGCACCGTGATCGTCGGTAAACAGCCGGTATTTTCCTGCCTGCTGCCGATCGCGGCGGTCGGCGAGCGGCCGGTGCGCACCATCGAAGGACTCGGCGTCAACGGCAAACCGGGGCCGCTGCAACAGGCATTCATCGATCAGCAGGCGGCGCAATGCGGTTACTGCATCGCCGGCATGGTGATGCGCGCCCAGGCGCTGCTCGACGCAACGCCCGCGCCCAGCGAAGAGCAGATCCGCACACACATGGAACCGAATCTGTGCCGCTGCGGCACCCACATGCGCATCATCGCGGCCATCCGCGAAGCCGCATCGGCCGGAGGGCGCTAATGAAACAGCCGCATCGAGCTAGCCGTCAATCCGGCCCCGCCCATCCTGAAGCCTTACCGAACCCCGGACGCCGCCGCGTGCTTGCCGCCGCCGGCAGCCTGACTGTCAGCTTCACCTTGCTGCCGTGGGCCGGCGCGCTGGCGCAAACCACCGAAGCCGGCAGCTTCAAGGCCGCCGCGCCGCAACTGCCCGGCAGCCTGAAAAACACCCCGCTGCTCGATGCATGGATACAGATCAACGCCGACGGCCGCGTCACCGTCTGCACCGGCAAGGCTGAACTCGGCACCGGCATCCGCACCGCATTTCTGCAGATCGCCGCCGAACAGCTCGACGTCACGCCCGACAGCATCGCACTGATCACCGCCGACACCGGCCTGACGCCGGACGAAGGCTATACGGCCGGCAGCCATTCCACCGCCGACAGCGGCACCGCAATTTTCAACGCGGCCGCGCAAGTACGCGCGCTGCTGCTGCAATCGGCTGCGGCCAGGCTCGGCGTGGAAGCGACGCAACTGAGCACGCAAAACGGCGTGATCCTCAGCGCCGACGGCCGCAGCATGACTTACGGCGTCGCCGTCGCCGGCGTGAATCTGCATCAGCAGGCGCAACCCGAGCAGCCATTGACGGATCCGCGCGCGTTCAAAGTGATCGGCCAGAATCTGCATCGCGTCGATATTCCGGGCAAGCTCACCGGCGGCAAAAGCTATCTGCAGGACATGCGCATGCCGGGCATGGTGCATGCGCGCGCGATCCGTCCGCCGGCTTACGGCGCGACGCTGGCGTCGGTCGATATCGAAGCCGTGCAAAGCATGCCCGGCGTGATCCAGATCGTGCGCGACGGCAGCTATCTGGCGGTGGTGGCCGCCGATGAGTGGCAGGCGATCCTGGCGATGCGCGCCCTGTCTGCGGCGGCGCACTGGAACGACGGCCCGGCCTTGCCGGACCCCAAAACCATCCATGCAACGCTGCGGCAATTACCGGCGCAGGAAATCGCCGTGGCCAACCGCACCGACGCGGCGGCCCTGGCGCACTCGGCCACGCAAACCTTGCATGCCCGCTACACCAAGCCCTATCTGACGCACGGCTCCATCGGGCCATCGTGCGCGGTGGCGCTGTTCGATAATAATCATCTGACCGTCTGGACCCATACGCAGGGCGTTTTCCCGATGCGCAAGGGACTGGCCGAAATGCTGTCGCTACCGCTGGAAAACGTCCGCTGCATCCACGTTGAAGGGTCCGGCTGCTATGGCCACAACGGCGCCGACGACGCCGCCGCCGACGCCGCATTGATCGCGCATAAAACGCCCGGCCGTCCGATCCGCGTGCAATGGATGCGCGAACAGGAACATACCTGGGAGCCGTTCGGACCGGCGATGACCGTCGACACCACCGCAGCGCTGGATGCATCGGGCCAGATCGTCAATTGGCAATGCGAAATCTGGAGCAACACGCATAACAACCGCATCGACAATGCCGGCCGTTTCATGCCGACCTGGATGCTGGCGCAGCCGTTCACCCCTGCGCCGCCGAAAACCATTCCAATGCCCGAAGGCGGCGGTGACCGCAACAGCATTCCCTTGTATCGGCTGCCGAACCTGAAGGTGCAGCATCACTTTCTGCCGGACATGCCGATCCGCGTGTCGGCGATGCGATCGCTGGGCGCGTATCTGAATGTGTTCGCGATCGAAAGCTTCATGGACGAACTGGCCGCAGCAGCCAAGGCCGATCCGATCGAATTCCGCCTGCGCCATCTGGACGATCCGCGCCAGCGCGATGTGGTCCGGCTGGCCGCACAGCGTTTCGGCTGGCAACCGGATACGCCGAAGAAGGCCAATCATGGGGTCGGGTTTGCGATGGCGCAATATAAGAATCTGATGGCTTATTTTGCGATTGCAGTGGAGATTGCGGTGACGCCTGAAACCGGAGAAGTGCAGATCGAGCGGGTTGTGGCGACAGTCGATTGCGGGCAGATCGTGAACCCGGATGGGGTGCGCAATCAGATCGAGGGCGGCATCCTGCAATCGGCCAGTTGGTCTTTATTCGAGCAGACGACTTTCGATACGCGGCGCATCACCAGTTTCGACTGGAGCGGGTATCCGATCATGCGCTTTTCCGCGGTACCCAAGAAGGTGGAAGTGTATTTGATCGATCGGCCGGGGATGCCGTTTTTGGGTGTCGGCGAGGCCGCTCAGGGGCCTACGGCTGCGGTGCTGGCCAATGCGATTGCCAATGCTACCGGGAAGCGCTTGCGGGATTTACCGTTGGCGGGGGCGAATTTGAAGGCCGCTTTGCGTTCGTGATCTTTAAATTTTTCCTCGGAGGTGATCCTTCGATACGGGCTGAAGCCCTACTCAGGACGAACGGTTTCTCCTTAAATTTTCGCAAAAACCCGTTCGTCCTGAGTAGGGCTTTAGCCCGTATCGAAGGATCACCTCAACAGGTAAAACTTAAAGGATTTAAAAGTACCCGCACAAAATTCTGACGACCCAAAACATAAACTACAAACTGGCATCCGCCCCCCACAGCGTCTGCATATTCACCTGCATCGTATGCATCATCCCATCGACACTATCCTGCACTGCATACATGCTGCGCGATGTATCGCGTGGAATGGGGAACGCCAGCTTGGCGCCGCCCGGTCCAATCAAGGAATGGACCATCGGCGTTTTCATGATGTCGCCTTGCCCCGTCACTACGCTGGTTTCGCCATTGAGCAGCTTCACAAAGACGCCCGCCGGATACATGCCCAGCACGCTCATGAAAACGGAGGCAAGCGATTGATCGATATTTTGCTTTTCGTCGATAAAAACACTGCGCAACGCAACATTCGGCAATAAAGCCTTCCGATAATTGCGGGGTGAAATTGTTGCGCAATAGCGATCGGCAATCGAAATAATCTTGGCGGCCAAAGGAATTTTCAAACCCGTTTTACCCAAAGGATAACCGCTGCCATCCTCATTTTCGTGATGCATTAAAACGGTCAATAGCCAGGCATCATTTTTGACGCCGGCCTGTTTCAATAAACGAAGACCCGCTTGAGGATGATTTTTAATCATGTCTTTATCTTCATCGCTCAAGGCGCTGGCCTTGTCCTGCAATTGCTCTTGCTGGCGCAACATACCGATGTTCATCGTCAGCGCGGCTGCCAAAAGAATGTCGATCTCCGGCTCGGACATTTTCATGGAACGCGCAGCCAATAGAGAAACAATCGCGGTGTCGACACAGTGGCGCACCGGATAAGTGCTCTGCGCACGATTCAACAAGATCGTGGCCAGCGCGACATGTTCGTTGATTTCAATGGCGTGCTTTATGGCCGCGACAACCTCCATGACTTTCGATTCAAACTCGGTTTCATTTTGCAGATTGTAGAGAAGACGTCCAAGACGCTTATTCGCCTGATTAACCAGGCGCAGCGCAGAGGGTTTTTCAACTGCCCGGTTGATCGCCTGTCCGGGCGTCGGGGCCGGAGCAGAAGGTTTGGCTGCCACAAACATGCCGCGCGCGAGCAAGGCTTCGATTTGCTGCTCGTTTTCGACAACAAAGTCTTTGCGCAATAATAATTTTTCCGCAACGTCATAGATGTCCCACGGCAATGGTTCGCCAATCACTATATCGCTTAGGCTGATACGTCTTCTATTCATGAAATTTATCCGAAAGAGATGCCATGATTGCGCATGATGCAAAGTCCTTCGTTGGGACTTTCGCTCGTAGTTCGCCGGCGTTGCCGTGGCGCAATAAGTTATTTTTCGGGTAGTGTAACAACAGTTGTTCGTCTTGCCTACAGACAACTACTTGCCGGCCGGGAACGCCAAGGCAAAGTTTCCTTGCAGAAACTAATCTATCGGTTAACGACCGTAAGGGGAGGCAGCAGCTAGGGAAATGCCGATGAAGTGTCTTACAGAGAGTCGCGCCTGGCTCGGCCGCGCTGACGATGATAGAGGGCGATCACTTCTCCCGCCAATCCCCGGCGGAATCCCAGAACGCAGATGATAAAAACAAAGCCGGTTGCAATCGTCACCGAATCGCCCAGCGTGTGAAACCAGTTGATGCCGCTCACATTGGCCAGCCAGTCTCCTATCTCGCCGAGCCGGTCTTCCATCATGACAATCACGACAGCGCCGACGATCGGCCCGATGGTGGTGCCAAGACCACCGATCAGCGTCATCAAAACGACCAGCCCGGACATGGTCCAATGCACGTCGGTTAATGTCGCAAAACCGAGCACCAGCGCTTTGGTCGATCCGGCCAGCCCGGAGAGCGCAGCGGACAACACAAAGGCCAGCAACTTGTATTTATCGATGTCATAGCCGAGTGAAATTGCGCGCGCTTCGTTTTCCTTGATCGCCTTCAGGACCTGCCCGAACGGGGAATAAATCACGCGCACGATCAAGCCGAATGCCGCCACGGCAATGGCCAGCACCACAAAATACAGCGTCAAATCACTATCCAAGCTGATGACGCCGAACAGTGTGCCGCGCGGGATGCCCTGCAAACCATCCTCGCCGCCGGTAAACGGCGCCTGTACGCAAACGAAATACAGCATCTGCGCCAACGCCAATGTGATCATCGTGAAATAAATACCCTGACGACGAATCGCCAGCAAACCCATCACCAGGCCGATCAATGCACCGACCGCGATGCCGGCCAGCAGGCCCAGCACCACCGGCAGATGCAAATCGCGCAAGGCATAACCGGTCACATAGGCGGCGCAGCCAAAAAAGGCCGCGTGGCCAAACGAGAGCAAACCGGTATAACCGATCAGCAGATTGAAGGCGCACGCGAATAACGCGAAACACAGCATCTTCATCAGGAATACCGGATACAACAGAAAAGGCGCCCACAGCAATGCCGCCAGCACGAGTACGAACATCAACACGAACACAATTTTCCGGAGCGGGGGATGATTCATCGACAGGCCTTATTTTTCTCTGCCGAACAAGCCGGCAGGACGGATCATCAACACAATTGCCATCACGATAAACACGATCGTGGCCGACAGCTGCGGATAAAACACCCGCGTCAAACCTTCGATCACGCCTAAGGCCATACCGGTGACGATGGCGCCCAGAATCGAGCCCATGCCGCCGATGACGACCACCGCAAATACGGTAATGATCAGGTTCGATCCCATCAGCGGCGAGACCTGAATCACCGGCGCGGCCAGCACGCCGGCGAAGGCGGCCAGCGCCACGCCGAAGCCGTAAGTCAGCGTGACCATCCGCGGCACATTGATGCCGAACGCTTCCACCAGTTTCGGATTTTCGGTGCCGGCGCGCAGATAAGCGCCGAGGCGCGTTTTTTCAATCACGAACCAGGTCGAGAAACAGACTGTCAGCGAAGCAAATACCACCCAGGCGCGATAATTCGGCAATACCATGAAGCCCAGATCGGTGGCGCCCTGCAAGGCCTGCGGGACGGAAAACGGCTGGCCGGAAACGCCGTAGATCGAACGGAAAATACCTTCGATCATCAGCGTAATGCCGAATGTGAGCAGCAGACCGTACAGGTGATCGAGCTTGTAGAGCCAGCGCAGCATCGTCTTTTCGATCACGATGCCGAACAGACCGACTACCAGCGGCGCCAGAATCAGCATTTCCCAGTAATTCAGACCGAGATAGGTCAGGCCCATCCACGCCACGAAAGCGCCCAGCATGTACAGCGTTCCGTGCGCAAAATTGATCACATTGAGCAGGCCGAAAATAATCGCAAGGCCGAGCGAGAGCATGGCGTAAAAGGAGCCGTTGACCAGGCCCAGCAAGAGCTGGCTCATCATTGCTTGCAGAGGGATGCCGAATATATTCATGTCGTTTTCGGTTGCTAATATCGGCTTGAAGTAATTAACAGAAATCCAAAGAAAATTTACGTCTTGCGGTGATCCTTCGATACGCCGCGTTGCGGCTACTCAGGACGAACGGGTTTTCTTTAAATTCTCACAAAATTCCGTTCGTCCTGAGTAGGCCGCAGGCCGTATCGAAGGATCACCTCTGCCTCCAAATCTACGCCCCTATTTCCACAAACTACACTTCGACTCCGCCTTAGTCGTAAAAGCCTGATCGCCCGGAATGGTTTGCACCAGCTTGTAATAATCCCAAGGATATTTAGATTCAGCAGGCGCCTTGACTTGATACAAATACATATCGTGAACCACACGGCCGTCGGCACGCAAGTACGCATTCTTATGATAGAGATCGTTAAACTTGGTCTTGCGCAGTTGGGCCATGACCTTGTCGGCATCGTCCGAACCGCTTGCCTTGACTGCGTTCAGGTATTGCAATGCGGCCGAGTAATCTGCTGCCTGCAGACTGGATGGCATCTTCTTTTCCTTCTCGAAATAACGCTTGGCGAATTTGCGTGTCTCGTCGTTGGTGTCCCAATACCAGCTATCGGTCAGATACATACCTTGCGTCAATGGCAGCGTCAGCGAATGAATGTCGTTAATGAACACCAGCATACCGGCCAATTTGGCGCTCTTGACCACGCCGAATTCGTTAGCCGCCTTGACCGAATTGATGAAGTCGCCGCCGGCATTGGCCAGCCCGATGATCTGTGCCTTGGATGATTGCGCCTGCAGCATGAACGAAGAAAAATCGGACGCGCCCAATGGATGCTTGACCGAACCGAGCACAGTGCCGCCGGCCGCTTTGACCACCCTTGTCGTATCGTCTTCCAGCGACTTGCCGAAGGCATAATCGGCGGTCAGGAAAAACCAGCTTTTGCCGCCCTGCTTGACCACTGCCGAACCGGTGCCTTTGGCCAGCGCCACGGTGTCATACGCATAGTGCACGGTGTAAGGCGAGCACTCTTCGTTGGTCAGGCGCGCACTGCCGGCGCCGATTTCAAAAAAAGGCTTTTTCTTCTCGGAGGCCACTTTCGCCATCGCCAGGGCCGTGCCGGAGTTGGTCCCGCTGATGAGCACATCGACGCCTTGCTGATCGATCCATTCACGCGCTTTGCTGGATGCCACATCCGCTTTGTTCTGATGATCGGCTACGACTAGCTCAATTTTCTTGCCGTCGATCTGGCCGCCCATGTCGGCAATCGCAAAGCGGATGGCATCGCCGCCGCCCTGCCCATCGATGTCGGAATAGACACCGGAAATATCGGTGATGAAACCGATCTTGATGGTATTGCCGGAAATCTGCGCCGAAGCTGGCGTGGCTGCGCTGATTGCGGCGAGCGCGCCTAAGGTCAAGGAAACTGCGAGCGATATTTTCTTCAGGTTCATTTTTCTATCTCCGTTATGTGACTGCGTTTTTGATTCTTCCGACTTGGGTGTGGATACTTTTAAGTCCTTTAAGTTCTACCTGTAGTGGTGATCCTCCGAGGCAAAATTCAAAGAATGCCCACATCCACTAAACACCAAGCAACGTATGCAACACCGGCGTCTTCGCCTCCAGCTCCGAGGCCGCAAACGCTTCCACAATCCGGCCATGCTCCATCACAAAAAACCGATCCGCCAAAGGCGCCGCAAAATGGAAATTCTGTTCAACCATCACAATCGTATAGCCACCCGCCTTGAGCGTGAGAATCATGCGCGCCAGCGCCTGCACAATGACCGGCGCCAAGCCTTCCGATATCTCGTCCAACAGCAGCAGCCGCGCGCCGGTGCGCAGGATGCGCGCCACTGCCAGCATTTGCTGTTCGCCGCCGGAAAGGCGCGTGCCCTGACTATTGCGGCGTTCCGCCAGATTGGGAAACATGGCGTAAATTTCATCGAGCGACATGCCGCGCCCGGTCTTCGATACCGATGGCGGCAGCAGCAGATTTTCTTCAGTCGATAGCGAAGAAAAAATACCCCGCTCTTCCGGGCAATAACCGACGCCGAGATGCGCAATCTTGTGCGTGGCCATGCCGATCGTCTCGACGCCGTTGATTTTGATCGAACCTTTACGTAAGCCGGTCAGGCCCAGCATGGCGCGCAGCGTCGTGCTGCGCCCCGCACCGTTGCGGCCCAGCAGCGTCACGACTTCGCCGCCATTGACCGTGAGATTGACGTTATGCAGAATATGCGACTCGCCATACCACGCTTGCAAATCGACGATTTCGAGGGCCGGCGCCGGCATCAGTGCGCTCCTTCCAGCGTCGCCGCAGCGGTGCCCATGTAGGCTTCCATGACCTGTGGATTTTTAGAGACTTCCTGGTAGCTTCCTTCGGCCAGGATCGCGCCGCGCTGCAATACGCTGATGCGGTCGCAGATGCCGGCGATCACATTCATATTATGTTCGACCATCAGGACGGTGCGGCCGACCGACACTTTCTTGATCAGCGTCGTCACGCGATCCACATCTTCATGTCCCATACCCTGGGTCGGCTCGTCCAGCAGCATCAGCTCAGGCTCCATGGCCAGCGTGGTCGCAATTTCCAGGGCGCGTTTGCGGCCATAGGGCAAATCGATCGTCACCGCATCGGCGAATTCGGTCAGGTCGACTTCGGCCAGCAGCGCCATGGCACGCGCATTGAGCCGCGATAAACTGGCGCCGCTCTTCCAGAAATGGAAAGAAGTACCCTGCGTGCGCTGCAGGCCGATGCGCACATTTTCCATTACGGTCAGATGCGGAAATACCGCCGAAATCTGGAACGAACGGATGATGCCCTGGCGCGCAATCTGGGCCGGCGCGGCGGCGGTAATGTCGCGTCCGTTGAACAGGATCTTGCCGGCAGTCGGCACCAGAAACTTGGTCAAGAGATTGAAACAGGTTGTTTTCCCCGCCCCATTCGGTCCGATCAGTGCATGGATGTGGCCGCGGCGAACCTGAAGATTCACATTGTTTACCGCGGTGAAACCCTTAAATTCCTTGCTCAGATTTTCCGTTTCCAGAATGAACTCGGCCATTTAATCTCCTTATGCATGGATTCTGAAGATCGATCTCATGCCTTCTTAAGGTCCTGATCCTTCAAAGGCAGATCACGAATCCGTTTGCCGGTGGCGGCGAAGATTGCATTGAGTACCGCCGGCGCCGCCACCGCAATCGTCGGTTCGCCGACCCCGCCCCAGAAACCGCCGGAGGGCATCGTGATGGTCTCGACCTTCGGCATGCTGACCATCCGCATCACTTTATAGGTGTTGAAATTTTCCTGTTCGATGCGGCCGTCCTTGAGCGTGCATTCACCATATAACGCCGCCGATAGCCCAAACACGAAGGAGCCCTCGACCTGCGCTTCGATCT
>JAQGNR010000178.1 GCA_028291765.1 Herbaspirillum sp. | reverse complement strand
TTCGCGACATCATCCGTTATTACACACGGGAAGCCGGCGTTCGTTCGCTCGAGCGCGAAATTTCCAAGATCTGCCGCAAGGTAGTGAAGATGCTGCTGCTGAAAAAGCAGGACAAAAAAGTCTCGGTCAATTCGAAGAACATCGACAAGTTCCTCGGCGTGCGCCGTTTCGATTTCGGCATCGCGGAAAAAGAAAACCAGATCGGCCAGGTGGTTGGATTGGCGTGGACAGAAGTCGGCGGCGATCTGCTGACGATCGAAGCCGTGACGATGCCGGGCAAGGGCAATATCATTCGCACCGGCACGCTGGGCGATGTGATGAAGGAATCGATCGAAGCGGCGCGCACCGTGGTTCGCAGCAGAGCCAACAAGCTGGGCATCAAGCGCGACGTCTTTGAAAAGAGCGATATCCATATTCACGTTCCTGAAGGCGCCACACCGAAGGACGGCCCTTCAGCCGGTGTCGCGATGACGGTGGCGCTGGTGTCGATCTTCACTGGTATTCCGGTACGTGCGGATGTTGCCATGACTGGTGAGATCACATTGCGCGGCGAAGTATTGCCAATTGGCGGATTGAAGGAAAAGCTGCTTGCGGCGCATCGCGGTGGCGTTAAAACTGTGCTGATTCCCGAGCAAAACGTCAAGGATCTTGCGGAGATTCCCGATAACGTGAAAAACAAGCTCGAGATTATTCCGGTGCGATGGATCGATAAAGCCCTGGAATTCGCGCTGGAACGTCAACCGGAGGAGCTGATAGAGACCGAGGCTGCAGTCGATCCTGCTTTAGCCAAAGCGAAGGAAGGCGCAGATACTAGTGTCGTAAAACATTAAATCATTTTTACATAAGGGCGGGTCCGGCGTTTTATGCAGGACATCTCTCTTTAGAAAAACGCTCTTCGTGAGCGTTTTTTTTTTGAGAATTCGAAGCCTGTCAGACCTCTCATAGCAGTAAATGAATTTTTATATGTGAATCGGGCTGTAAAGCGCTTGACAGCGTGCTTTGCCGCTTGTTTAATACACATTGCAGTTTTTTCTGCGTTACTCTCGACGGAGTGCGTGAGTAAAACGAGTATGCGGATAGTGATTGAAAATGAACTAGCCGAACTCATATCAACCAATTGTTAAAAGGGGCGTAAGTGAACAAGACCGAATTGATCGAGCATATCGCAAATGAAGCGGAAATTTCGAAAGCCGCTTCCACCCGTGCACTGGACGCATTGATCAGTGCCGTAAAAAAGACCTTGAAAAAAAATGGCTCAGTGACCTTAGTCGGTTTTGGTACATTTTCGGTTGGTAAGCGCGCTGCGCGTACCGGCCGCAATCCTCGTACTGGCGAGGCCATCAAGATCAAGGCAGCCAAAGTTCCTAAATTTAAACCTGGCAAAGGTTTGAAAGATGCTGTAAACTAATCGTCTTTCGGCGTGGTGACAAACGCCGAAGAGTTCGACTGCTAGGATGCGGGTGCTTAGCTCAGTTGGTAGAGCGGCGCCCTTACAAGGCGTAGGTCGGGAGTTCGAGCCTCTCAGCACCCACCAGATCAGTCGGATTGACTAAATTCAAGCTTATCGAGCTTATTAATTTTAGTTTTGCAGTACCAAGGAGTGGTAGTTCAGTTGGTTAGAATACCGGCCTGTCACGTCGGGGGTCGCGGGTTCGAGTCCCGTCCGCTCCGCCAAGTTAAAAGAAAAATGCCCGCAAATTGCGGGCATTTTTTTTATCTCTGTATTTCCATCATCTGTCCATTTTTCGGGCATTTCTATTGCTAAGTATTTTTACGTATTCGCAACGTATTCGCACCTTTTACGTATTGCGAAAAAACCTGCGGCTCGCTTACGCGGGACTGTTCACTAGGTTTTAATTTCCTGCAGTATGGTCGCAGCAATTTCCTCGATCGACTTGGCTGTCGATGACATCCAGCGTATGCCTTCGCGCCGCATCATTTTTTCCGCTTCATTTATTTCGTAACGACAGCTTTCCAGCGATGCGTATTTACTGCCTGGGCGGCGTTCATTGCGCACCGCCGCTAATCGGTCGGCAGAAATGGTCAGGCCGAAAATCTTGCTTTTATAGGGCAATAATCCGCTCGGCAGCTTGTCGCGTTCGAAGTCGTCCGGAATCAATGGGTAATTGGCGGCTTTGATGCCGTATTGCATTGCCAAATACAAGCTGGTCGGCGTTTTCCCGGAGCGCGATACGCCGACCAGAATCACGTCTGCAGCCGACAAATTTTTGTTGGACTGGCCATCGTCATGCGCCAGTGAGAAATTGATCGCTTCGATGCGATTCTTGTATTCTTCCGAATCGGCCGTGTTGTGGCTGCCGCCGATCGTATGGCTGGCCTTGATGTTCAACTCTTGTTCCAACGGCTCGACAAAGGTCTGGATCAGATCCATATGTTTGGCGTTGGCGGCCCGGATGACCTGCGATAACTCGGCTTTGACTAGTGTTGAAAAGACAATAGGTTTGGAGCCGTCGCTGACGAATGCTTCATTGATCTTGCGCGTGGCGTCGTGGGCCTTCTGGATGGTGTCGATAAACGGCAGCCGCACTTGCCTGAAGCGCAGCGGAAATTGCGTCAGCACTGAGTGGCCGAAGGTTTCCGCAGTA
Organism: Herbaspirillum sp.; assembly: GCA_028291765.1. Lineage (GTDB taxonomy): Bacteria > Pseudomonadota > Gammaproteobacteria > Burkholderiales > Burkholderiaceae_D > Herbaspirillum. Next base: position 4,330 of record JAQGNR010000178.1, on the reverse strand, counting down.
ATGCCGGTGCCGTCGGAAACAAAAAAGACGGTGCGATTGGCGAGTGGTAAAGGTTTTGTCATAACTTCGTACATAGTTGTCGGCTGTAAATAATAAAAAAAACGGGGTCCGGATAAAAAAATAGTTGTAGCCATGTAAAATGGCACCCAACGATTAACCTAAGCAGCCGTAGTGACAAAGAATAACAAAAACGGGCGCTCAGTGAGGCATATGTGAAGATTTCCTATCATCAAACTAGAGGTTGTTATGTCCAACGCAATGCAAATGGGTGCTACCCAGGGGGCCGCTTACGTAGTCTCCTTTGAAAATTTGAGAATGACGGATGTCGAATCCGTCGGAGGCAAAAACGCATCACTGGGTGAAATGATCAGCCAGCTGGCCGGTGCTGGCGTACGGGTGCCGGGAGGTTTCGCGACCACGGCACAGGCATTTCGCGATTTTCTGGATCATAGCGTCGGCGGCGGTGCTCCGCTGGGGCAGCGCATTGCCGATCGTCTCAGCACGCTCGATATCGAAGACGTGCGCGCGCTGGCCCAGGCCGGCGGCGAGATTCGGCAGTGGATCGTCGATACCCCGTTCCAGCCACGTCTGGCGCAGGAAATCAACGATTTTTATCAGAAACTGGTAGCCGATTCCTCAAGCGAGATGTCGTTTGCGGTGCGCTCTTCCGCGACCGCTGAAGATTTGCCGGATGCGTCCTTTGCCGGCCAACAGGAAACATTCCTGAATGTAGTCGGCATCGACAACGTACTGGAAGCGATGAAACATGTGTTCGCTTCGCTGTACAACGATCGCGCTATCTCGTATCGGGTTCACAAGGGCTTTACGCATGCCGAAGTCGCGCTGTCGGCCGGCGTGCAGCGCATGGTGCGTTCTGATGTCGGGGCGGCCGGCGTGATGTTTACGCTGGATACCGAATCCGGTTTCAAGGATGTCGTTTTCATTACTTCCAGTTACGGCCTGGGCGAAACAGTGGTGCAGGGTGCAGTCAATCCGGATGAATTTTATGTGCACAAGCCAATGCTGGAACAAGGCAAATTACCGATCATCCGGCGCAATATCGGCTCCAAACTGATCAAAATGGAATTCACCGGCGAAGCCAAAGCGGGCCGTTCGGTGAAAACAGTCGATGTGCCGATCGAAATGCGTAATCGTTATTCGCTCAACGACAACGAAGTCGTCGAGCTGGCGAAATACGCAACGATCATCGAAAAACATTACCAGCGTCCGATGGATATCGAATGGGGTAAAGACGGCCGCGACGGTAAGTTGTACATCTTGCAGGCACGTCCGGAAACCGTTAAATCGCAGCAAAAAGAGTCCGACGTCCAACAGCGCTACAAGCTCAAGGGGGCCGGCGATGTGCTGGCGTCGGGCCGCGCCATCGGTCAGAAGATCGGCGCGGGTCCGGTGCGGGTGATCCGCGATGCGTCTGAAATGGAACGCGTGCAGCCAGGCGACGTGCTGGTGGCCGATATGACAGATCCTAACTGGGAGCCGGTCATGAAACGGGCGGCGGCAATCGTCACCAATCGCGGCGGGCGTACCTGTCACGCGGCAATTATTGCACGTGAGCTGGGTGTGCCGGCGGTGGTCGGTTGCGGCGATGCCACCGATATACTCAAAGACGGCACGCTGGTCACGGTATCGTGCGCCGAAGGAGATGAGGGCAGGATTTACGACGGCTTGCTGGAAACCGAAGTTTCTGAAGTGGCGCGTGGTGCACTGCCGGAAATACCGGTGAAGATCACGATGAATATCGGCAATCCGCAACTGGCGTTCGATTTCCAGTCGATTCCGAACAGCGGCGTCGGTCTAGCGCGTCTTGAGTTCATTATCAACAACAATATCGGCGTCCATCCACGTGCCATTCTGGAATATCCGAACATCGATGCGGACTTGAAGAAAGCGGTTGAATCGGTCGCACGCGGTCATGCTTCGCCGAAGGCGTTTTATGTCGACAAGCTGGCCGAAGGGATTGCGACGATTGCCGCTGCGTTCTGGCCTAAGCCTGTAATTGTCCGTTTATCCGATTTCAAATCGAATGAATACAAGAAGCTGATCGGCGGTTCGCGCTATGAGCCGGACGAAGAGAATCCGATGTTGGGTTTCCGCGGTGCGGCGCGTTATCTGTCGGTCGATTTTGCCGAAGCATTCGAAATGGAATGCCAGGCGATGAAGCGGGTGCGCGAGGACATGGGCCTGTCCAACGTCGAAATCATGGTGCCGTTCGTGCGTACGTTGGGCCAAGCTGAAAAAGTCCTCGGTTTGCTGGATAAGAACGGTTTGCGTCGCGGCGAGAATGGCCTGCGCGTCATTATGATGTGCGAGGTGCCATCCAACGCGATTCTGGCCGAGGAATTCCTTGAGTACTTCGATGGCTTTTCAATCGGTTCCAACGATCTGACCCAATTGACGTTGGGACTGGATCGCGATTCCGGCCTGGAATTGCTGGCTGCCGATTTCGACGAACGCGATCCTGCGGTGATGGCGTTGTTGTCGAAAGTGATCAAGACCTGTATCGCCAAGGGTAAATATGTCGGCATCTGCGGTCAGGGGCCTTCGGATCATCCGGACTTCGCTGCATGGCTGATGGAGCAGGGTATCGGATCGATGTCGCTCAATCCGGATTCGATCATCGATACCTGGCAGAAATTGGCCAAGCACGTCAAAGCCTGATCGATATGGCATAAGCCATATTTCATAATTTCCTAAGTCACGAAAGCCAATCCGGTTAAGCCGGATTGGCTTTTTTTACATAAAGAATGCACTAAGTCCGTGATCGATATGCAAGGCAAATAGAGTAGACTTGCGCTTCTGGAAACGCGTGAAGGAATGGCAATGGCGGACTGGGCGATTTGGATGTTATTGACCGGCGTGCTGGTCGGCGCCGAGATGTTTACCGGAACGTTTTATTTACTGATGCTGGCGCTAGGCATGGCCGCTGGCGGCTTTGCAGCTTATGCCGGACTGATGCTTGAATGGCAACTCATCATTGCCGCTGGATCGGCATTGCCGCTACGGTTGCTTTGCGACGCAGCCGTTTCGGCAAAATGCGCAACGCGCCGGCCGAGCGCGATCCTAACGTATCGATGGATATCGGCCAACTGATTGCAATCGATGTCTGGCAGCGTGTCGGCAATGCCTACGTTGCTCGTGTACCTTATCGCGGCGCACTCTGGGATGTTGATCTGGAAGCCGGCGCACAGCCGCAGGCAGGACAATTCCTCATTCGTGAAATTCGCGGCAGCCGGCTGATTGTTTCGGACATTCCCGCCACCGATCACACCACAACACCTTAAAACATTCGGGAGAATGCCATGTTCGGAAGTATTTCCATCGCCATCGTTTTTATTGCCATTATTTTTATTGCCAAAACAGTGAAAGTCGTGCCGCAACAGCATGCGTGGGTGGTAGAACGGCTCGGTAAATATCATGCGACGCTCGGTCCCGGCCTGAGCATCGTTTTGCCCTTCATCGATCGGGTTGCCTACAAACATGTTCTGAAGGAAATTCCGCTCGACGTGCCGCCGCAGGTTTGTATCACGCGCGACAATACCCAGTTAAACGTGGACGGCATTTTGTACTTTCAGGTCACCGATGCCATGCGCGCTTCGTACGGCTCATCCAATTACATCGCTGCAATCACCCAACTGGCCCAGACCACGCTGCGCTCGGTGATCGGCAAAATGGAACTCGACAAAACGTTTGAAGAGCGCGATCACATCAATATCACGATCGTCAACGCCATCGACGAGTCGGCGCAAAACTGGGGCGTCAAAGTGCTGCGCTACGAGATCAAGGACCTGACGCCACCCAAGGAAATTCTGCATGCAATGCAGGCTCAGATTACAGCCGAACGCGAGAAGCGCGCGCTGATCGCTGCATCCGAAGGGCGCAAACAGGAACAGATCAATATCGCCAGCGGTGAGCGGGCGGCATCGATCGCCAAATCGGAAGGGGAGATGCAGGCCTCGATCAATCGTGCCCAAGGCCAGGCCGCTGCGATTTTGTCAATTGCCACCGCCAGCGCCGAGGCGATCCGCAAAACCGCTGCGGCGATCCGTGAACCGGGCGGCATCGATGCGGTGAATCTGAAGGTCGCCGAGCAATACGTCAGCGCATTTTCACAACTGGCCAAAACCAACAACTCGATTATCGTGCCGGCCAATCTCGGCGATATGAGCGGCCTGATCGCCAGCGCGATGCAGGTGATCAAAACGCAAACAAAAATTAACTGAATCCAGGCATTTAATTCAGAGGTGCGAATGCGTGCTGGCCGCAAGTTGTTGCTGTTCGGTGAGACGCGCCAAACGAAAAATACTCGCTG
>JAQGNR010000216.1 GCA_028291765.1 Herbaspirillum sp. | reverse complement strand
GCCGGCGATGCCGGATTGATCAAGAGCGGAACCGGCGCCTTGACCTTGTCCGGTATCGATACCTATACCGGCAACAGTGAAGTCGCCAACGGCACGCTCAACATCACCGGCAGCGTCACCTCCTCCGTCCAAATCGATCCTCGCGGCAACCTTGGCGGCAGCGGCGGTCGGGTCGGCAGCAACGTCACCAATAACGGACGTCTGAGCAATACCGGCACGGGCATGACGATCCTGGGCAATTACACGGCATCCTCAAGCGCCGTATTGGCCAACGATATCAACTCGACACTGACTGTGGGCGGTACGGCAAACCTGGGCGGCTCGCATCTGGTCGCGACGGTTCCCGCGGGCAATGCCGATGCCACTGCCTATGTCACGGCGCAGTCCGGCAATGTGCCAAAAAAACTGTTAACCGCAGGCGCCGCTGTCGTCAACACCTTCGGCGACCTCGGTTTCCAGACCGTCGGCACAGCGTTCCCTCCCCTGCTCACCGCAAACCTTACTTACTTTGCGAAAGAGGTCGATCTGACGATCGGACGCGTCTCGACCCCGGTGGCGGCGCAAGCATTTTCTGCCGACCCCACCCGAACCAACAGCGCCGCCAATGTGGAACAGGCCATGACGGCGGCCGATGCGATGGTCGCGAAAGGACAAACAGGCGGCACCCTGCTGACCAGCGCTGCAGCGCTTCAGCAGGTCCCGAGCGTCGCCGCGCTGGGCGATGCACTGGATAGTTTGTCCGGCCAGATTCATGCATCGGCACAAGCAATGAGCTTCCAACAATCGCAGGCGGTCAATCGCGATCTTTCAAACCGCTTGTGGCAGCTGGGGCAACAGGATAAACAAGTCAGAACTGGGGTCTGGGCAAGTACGCTCGGCGCCTCCGGAAAGCTTGTCGAGTCCGGCTATGCCGGCGCCAACACTACCACTGCGGGCGGACAGTTCGGCGTCGACACTCGGCTCAACGATAAGACGATCGTCGGTGCGGCGCTGTCATATTCGCATGGACAAGCCGACTTCGATCGTTTTGGCGGCGCCTTCAAGAGCCGGAATACCGGCGTATCAATATACGGTCGCTATGGTTTTTCGAACGCAGGCGCCGATGACTGGGCCAAACCCGGCACCGGCGCTTACCTCTCCGGCCGCGCCGGCGCTGCAACGGTTTCGTCCACGGTCAGACGCACGGCGATGGCAGGCGCGGAAATCGAAAATCTTCAGGCAGACCATACGGACAGGATGCTCTCGGCCTATACCGAAGCCGGTTACACACTGGCATTGCCTGGCCGTGCGGTATTGACGCCATTCGTCGGGATCAGCTACGACGGGCTGAAACGAGGCAGTTTTGCCGAAACGGGCGGCAGCTTCAGTCTGACGGCCGACAGCCAGTCTTATCATCAAACCGCCGGCTTGCTCGGCATGCGCGGCGATACCGGTTTCAACTGGTCTGCAGGCAAAAGCACAGTCTCTGCATACGCTGCATGGCAACACGCAGCTAGTCGCGGAAGCCTCGATTTTCAAGCGGCGTTTTCCAGCGTGCCGGGCAGCAATTTTACGGTGCAAGGCGTGGGATTGCCGCGCAATTCAAGCTGGGCCGGCATCGGCATTTCCACGGCGATCAATCGCAAGTGGAGCTGGTACGCCAATTACGACGGGCAATTCGCGAATGGCGGCCTGGTGAACAATGTGGTGGTGCTGGGCGTGCGCATTTCGTTTGATTAGGGGGGCGATTCTTGATGTTTTTTGAATTGCGCCAAAAATGGCCTAGTGACCAAAGGCTGAGGTGTGAATGTTTGTTGACATTGACGTCGTAATACGTACGCTAAGTACGTATTACATTTCACTTCATTCCAATGGAAATTATGAAACCAAGCACCGACAAGCCAATGACTGTCCGCCTCCCGGCAGACCTGGCCGGTCAGCTCGAAAAGCTCATTCAGGCCACTAGCCGGAACAAGAGCGCAATCACCGTGGCCGCGCTCAGGGACTATGTAGAAGCCGAGGCCTGGCAAATTCAGGACATCGAGCAAGGCATTGCAGAAGCAGATCGGGGCGAGTTCGCAAGTGATAGCGAAGTAAATTCTTTCTTCGCAAAATATGGCGGTTAAGTGGACCAAGACAGCGTGGTTGAGTTTCCAGGCATGGGGCGGCCCGGCCGAGTGATCGGTACTCGCGAGCTGGTCATACACCCCAACTACATCATCCCGTACCGGGTACGCGGGGACATGGTGGAGGTCTTGCGGGTCCAGCATGCCGCCCGGCGCTGGCCCCGGCGTTTCTGAGTCCTGTACGCCGCTGGCCTGCCCATCTAATCTTGCTCATGAAATTCAAACAATTTACAGTCGCGTCCTGCTTGAAGCAAAAGTGACAATCCCCGGTGGCCATGAAGAAAATGTGCCAATGTCACCTTCTATTTCTCTCGTCAAATAGTCTTGGACCATTCCTATATTGGTTTCATTCGAGCGTATAGCTCCAACATACCGGGAAGGTTTTTTAATTTGTCAGCCAAGACCAAAACTTTTAGGCGCTCACCGCCATCTGCAATTTTCGTAAGTATTGATTGAAGGCGATTTTCAAAATCAAATACGGGTTCATGATGCTCAAGGGTTCGTTCTAATATTCTTGCCACTTCTGCCGGATATGTATCGGCAAAACGATCGAGCTGTTCAATAAAGTAGTCCGCGTTGTACCCACTGCCAACGGAAGGTGCGACGGCGAGAAGCCATTCAGCCGCCTCGGGCAACAACTCATCAATGTACCGAGCTAAAAGACTGAGACGTGAAAGAAATTCGACAGGCGGTTTAGGCAGCGTATTTACCCAGCTTAAAGATTGCTTCAAGAATTCACGAATTCTTCCTTTTTGCTCCGCGGTAATATTCTGGTTTCCTAAGCCCCAAAGAAACTGCGCAAAATCTTGCAGATCTTTAGTGCTGATGCTGGCCGCTTTGAAAAGATGTATGCGGCGACTGACTGCAAAGCGCAGCACTGTACTGCAATACCAGCAACAAATTACAAGACACTCTTGCCTTCCTCTTTTATTATTAACGTACTTTTACCGCCATTGATATACAAGTAAGCTTTCGACTTTTATCGCGTTTTTTGACGTGAATTTTGAAGGGGAAATCTAGGTGAGCGAACTCGAAAATATTGGGTTATCTGAACGGGTTTATCCAGTCTACAAAATCATTCCGTTGACGACGCATCTCGAATTTTTGGGCGTATCCAAAGCTGACACGCTGGCAGGTTCCGGTATCTCCGTGGCCGCTTTGGAGGACCCTTATGCCTTGATTTCGCGCCGGCAGGTAGTCACCGTCTTCGAAAATTTCGTCAGGCTTGCGCCTAATCATCTCAGCGTTCTACAGCTTGGCACGGCCTTCCGGCTGACCGACTATGGTTTTTACGGCTACGCTCTGCTTAGCAGCGCGACAGTCAGAAGCGCCGTCGAGTTCGCGTTGACTTACCGGGAACTTGCAACGCCGATCGTCGAGTTGAATTTAGTAGAATCCGGCGATGAAGCTGCCTGGCTTATTGCATCGTTTCCTGAAAATTCCGCAGACGCGGCAGTGCAACGTTTTGTGGTTGAGTACCAAAGCGGGATTATGTTTGCGCTGCATAAATGGGTATCCGGTAACGATTTTAAATTTCGTTCGGTGCAGTTTGCGTACCCAGCACCAGTTGGCGCATCGCACTACCATGCGGTATTCGGATGTCCGATCACATTTGATGCGCCAACCACCGAACTTCGCTTTGAAGCAGCCTGGTTGGAGCGGCCGCCGCTGGGCGCTAACCCCCTAACCTATCAGCTAGTTGAAAAAACTTGTCGCGAAATGCTCGAACGAATCGGGTCTGCGCGGGGAACGATTGGTGAAATATCTCGTCGCCTGCTACTCCAGACCGGTCGTTTTGCCAAACTCGATGAGATGGCCGACCAGCTTAGTCTGCATCCGAGAACGCTGCGGCGCAATATTCACAATGAAGGCTCAACCTATCAAACGATCGTTGATGAGGTTCGCTTCAAACTGGCGGTCACCTATCTGACTCGAACCGAGATGACGCACGAGGCGATTGCTGAAAGATTAGGTTTCAGCGATAGCTCCAGCTTCAGACGCGCATTCAAGCGCTGGGCAAAACAATCTCCGAACAGCTTCCGCAACAACTAATCGCTACTTCGCGGCAATGCCGCATTTGACCTGACCGCTCCGTCGTCCGCCACGGGGCAAGCCTCATCGACGCCGAATGTCATATCACGTCATGTCCTATTCATGTGGTCCATCTGTGTCCTGCTTTGTCCTCTTTTTTGTCCTTAATGGTACTCCCGGACAGAAGCGGCCAATGCGAGAATCCAAACCGTCGCCAATCGGTGGCGCCATATCAGATAAGGGTTACATGATGCATTGCGTGGACGGAAAGTTTCGCTGGGACGGGGTAGGCATATAGTGAATGAGGTACTGGAAGCTCGATGCGATGAAATGACCATTCGAACCGGAGAATCCGAGCTGGGATGCTGTGCCGAGCAGAAGCACGATGACCATGAAGTGACGATCCCCTGCCGTCGCTCGTCTGCCACGCTTACTTGCCTTACTGCGTCCGGATCGGCCGAATACTTAAAAGTGACCGATCGTCATGTCTTGATTATCCCCGCCGGTCACCTTCACACTGTGGAATGGATTCCCCAGTCCGAACTTACCACTATCATGATCGCCCCCGCATTCCTGGAGGCACTGGCCAAAACGAATGGCGTTCATGACTACGCAATGAGAAAGTACGCCATCTCTCCGGATCCATTCATGTGGCACATGGCGCGTGGGCTTGAGCGGCAGATGAGAATCAGGCGCCAACTCGAAAAATCCTATCTCGAGTCTGTCGCGGTCGTCATCGGACAACATCTTCTAAGTACCTATGCCGATGCCCCGATATGCGGGATATCGCTGAACGGCCTGCCGCGATACAAATTTAAACGTGCGATCGATTTCATTCAAGCGCACTATCAGGAAGAGATTGGATTTCGCGACGTTGCCAATGAACTCGACATGAGTCCTTATCACTTTGCACGAATGTTTCGGCACTCGGCGGGTGAATCGCCTCATCAATTCATCATGCGCTGCCGAATCGAATCCGCCAAAAAATTATTGGTCGAAGGCAATATGTGTATTGCCGATATCGCTTTTGAAGTGGGATACAAGAGTCAAAGTTATTTCACTACGCGTTTCGCCCTGCTGGTTGGAATGACACCTGCCGCTTTCCGCGGCTCTTGTTAGACGCCGCATGATTTTCTTAATTTAGGGAGATTGATGATGATCTTTTCCAAGCTGTTAAATCGCTGGAACGCCAGAAATCAGCATCCATACAGCGCCATCAATTTGTTCTCGACATTGAGCGCCAAGGAGCTGAGAAATCTCAATTCAGTACTTCATCATCGCACCTATATCAAGGAGGAGATCGTGTTTGACAAAGGCGAGGTCGGCCAGGCAGTCTACTTCGTTCTGGATGGAACCGTGACGCTTCAACGGCCGCTTCCCGATGGTCATTACATCCTCTCTCATATGGCATGCGGCGATGCGTTTGGAACACTGGCTCTGCTGCTCGACGAACCTCGCTCATTTCAGGCGGTCGCACAGACCGATTGTCAACTTGCCGTTCTTTTTCGATCGGATCTGCAACGTCTGCTTGAGACGCAAGCCATCACTGCGTCCAAGATCAACTTGGCGGTGGCAAGACAATTGGCGCGAATTCTTCACAATGCTGCCCTCGATGAGACGCAACTGATTAGCGTTTAAACGTCGTCACCATCATCACATCCAGCAGGAGGCTCGTCAAAATGCACTACCCTCAATCCAACAGTCCGCTGTGGACGCTTGTGACCATGGCGGCCACCTGCGTGACGCTATTACTGTTCAAGGCCTCGCTCTGGCTGGCAGTTCCGCTACTCTTGGCACTAGTCCTTTATTATCTGCTCCGGCCTGGATATCGTTGGCTGACGTGTGCCGGGATGCGCCCGGGTCTGGCTAGCGGCACAATGATTGCGTGCATTATGCTGGCGGCAATCCTGGTCGGACTTTTCTCCTTACCCGCAATCAGTTTATTTCTTTTACAGGATCATGCATTTGTCGACCGCTATATTGCCGGCAGCTTGCGCTTACTGTATCGGCTGGCCAGGGCGAGCGACCTCAATCTGGCAAAATTCACACCGATCGATATTGCAGGAAAACTCGACCGTGAAATCATCTACTTAAAAATGCACCTCGGGCAGATTGTCTGGCTCGGCATCGCGGCAACATTGCGCTGGGCGCCGACGATGATCCTGGTCCCGTTCTTCACTTTCTTCCTCCTCAAGGATGGGCAGAAGTTAAATATCCTGTTCACCAGGATGGTGCCCAACGCTTTTTTCGAGTCATCGCTGGTCTTGTTATATGAAATTGATGATGCAACAAAGGCCTACTTTCGCGGACTGTTCCAGCTCACCGTCATTGAAGCCTGCATCCTTTCGATAGGGATGAGCATGATCGGCTTTCCTGCACCGGTATTGCTGGGATGGATTGCTGCGACCTTGATGTGGATTCCCTATCTCGGCAGCCTTATTGCCGGTCTCGGTGCCTGCATGATTGCCGTAACCGAATTCCCGGATCGTCCGCAACTTCTCTACTACACGATCATTTTGTTTTTGAGTGTTCGTTGGCTGGATGGTCTTGTTTTCATGCCAATGACAATTGGCAAGAGCCTCCATATCCATCCGGCTATTGCCGTTCTTATGATCTTGCTGGGTGGATCGCTGGCCGGAATACCGGGGATGATGCTGGCCCTTCCTGTGTTCGGAATCCTGAAGGTGATCTTTGATAGCGCAGGACTTATTCTCTTCGACACCAGGCTGATGGCCCGATATCGTCACGGGAAATTGCTGCAACGCCGTGAAGCGATGGCGGGCTTGTCGCCTCAAGATTAATGTCATAGATCAATTTGCGCGTTACGTGGCGCGCGTGGCCAAAACCCGCCCAATTAATGATCCCTTCCCATTGCTAATCAGTTTTTGAGCGGCTAACGTTGCATTTTCATCAGCATATCCATCGGCATCATGTTGTGATGCAGGTGGGACATAATCCAGAGCGACCCCACAACGACGATGAGGATGATGAGCATCGTTGTGGCGAGCGCCAGAATATTTGTGCGCTGCTCAGGCGCAGTGTTGATGTGCAGGAAAAAAATGAGGTGGATCAGCATCTGCGCGACGGCAAGCACACTCACGGCAGCCACGACGCTCGCAGGGGTCATCCAGTCATTTGCGGCCAGAATGAACGCGGCCGTTGTTAAGAACGCTGCGGAGATGTACCCAATCAAGTATCCGTGCCATGTCCCATGACCACCGCCAGTCCGAATACCGGGCGTTCTTTCAACAGCTTGCACTTGAGGAATTACATAGTCAGTCATGCGCGGCCTCCGACGAGATAGACGAACGTGAATACAGCAATCCAGACAACATCAATGACATGCCAAAACAGACTGAAGCAAAAGAAGCGGCGCATGACGGCAGGCGAAAAGCCTCGCCAGAGAAGTTGCACCGCAATATATATGGCCCAAAGGAGTCCTGCGAAGACATGCAGGCCATGCGTACTGACAAGGGTGAAAAATGAAGAGAGAAACGCACTGCGGTCAGGCCCCGCGCCATCCGCGATGAGGTGACGGAACTCCGACAATTCCAGAACCAGGAATGACACTCCCAAAAGGAAAGTAAGCCCCAGCATGAAGACCGCTTCCCTCAGTTTGCGACTGTCGCAAGCCAGCATTGCCATGCCACAGGTAAAACTACTGGTGAGAAGCAGCGCCGTTTCGATATAGGCGTTCTTCAAGCTGAAGAGGTCGTGGCCCGAAGGCCCCCCATTCGTTGCGTTATGAAGGACCGCGAAAGTGGCAAAGAGCCCCGCGAATACAATCGCATCACTGAGCAGATAGAGATAGAAGCCGAACGCCGTGATTCGCTGGCGCATTGGCGTGATGTCTTCTGTCATTGAAGCCGCTTCGAATGGCACTGTGTCTGTGTACAAGCTGGACATTGGATTGACCCTATTGGTGTAGCCGGACGGCCTTATGCATTAGCCTTCATCGCCTTAACGTCGGCGGCCGACAGTACATATTCGTCGTGTTCATCCCACGCGAAGACCGCAATGAGCGCGATGATTGCGGCAAGAGAGAGCCCGCCAAGCCAAAAGATGTGCCAGATCATTCCAAAGCCCCCCGTTACCGCAAAGAAGCTGATGAAAAAACCCAGCGGCGAGTTCTTGGGTACCTCAATTTCTTCAAACGCCTGGGTTGCCGACGACACGCCATCCATCTTCTGCTTCCAGAAAGCGTCGACGCCCGTAACGATGGGGAGGACCGGGAAGTTGACCATCGGTGGCGGCGACGGAGTCGACCATTCCAGGGTTCTGCCATTCCACGGATCTCCGGTGACGTCACGCCGACGGTCGCGAGTCCAGATGCTATAGACCAGTTGGACAATCTGCAGGAGGATACCAATCATTATCAGGAAGGCGCCGAATGCCGCTACATAGAGGTAGATGTTCCATGACGGATGGTCATAGTGATTTATGCGCCTGGTCATGCCCATGAAACCCAGCACGTATAGCGGCATGAAAGCGAAATAGAAGCCCACAAACCAGAACCAGAACACCGCCTTTCCCAGGCGTTCATCCAGCGTGAAACCCCACACCTTTGGGAACCAGTAAGTCAAGCCGGCCAGGCAGGCAAACACCACGGAGCCGATGATAACGTTATGGAAATGCGCAATCAGGAAAAGGCTGTTGTGCAGCACGAAGTCCGCCGGCGGAATGGCCATCAGGACACCGGTCATGCCGCCCACTGTGAAGGTGATTATGAAACCAATCGTCCATAGCACTGGGGAGGTGTACTGAACGCGGCCGCCGTACATCGTGAAGATCCAATTGAATACCTTGACCCCAGTGGGAATCGCGATAATCATTGTTGTGATACCGAAGAACGTATTAACGTCCGCTCCTGATCCCATGGTGAAGAAGTGATGCAGCCAGGTCGTGAAGCCGAGCAGACAAATCGCCATCGTGGCAATCACCATGGATCGATAACCGAAAAGAGGTTTCCCGGAAAAAGTCGCGATGACCTCAGAGAAGATGCCAAAGGCGGGCAACGCCAGAATATAGACCTCCGGGTGCCCCCAGGACCAGATGAGATTGATGAACATCATCGGGTTTCCTCCACCATCGTTGGTGAAGAAGTGCATCCCAAGATAGCGGTCGAGCAGTAGTTCCGTAAAGGTCACGGTGAGGATGGGGAACGCGGCCACGATCAGCATGTTGGATGCGAGTGCAGTCCACGTGAACACCGGCATCATATTGAGCTTCATGCCAGGTGCGCGCATTCTCAGAATGGTCGCAAGCAGATTCACGCCTGAGAGCAGCGTCCCCACTCCCGAAATCTGCAGGGACCAAAGGTAATAATCGACCCCTGCCCCGGGGCTATACGCGAGCTCCGATAACGGAGGGTAAGCAAGCCACCCGGTGCGAGCAAACTCGCCTATTCCCAGCGACAAATTCACCAGCAGCGCACCTGCCGCGGTCAACCAGAAGCTGATTGCATTGAGCTTGGGGAACGCGACATCGCGCGCCCCAATCTGGAGCGGCACCACAAAATTCATCAGGCCGATGATGAAGGGCATCGCCATGAAAAAAATCATGATGGTGCCATGCGCCGAGAAAACCTGGTCGTAGTGTTCTGGTGGCAGATAGCCCTTCGCGCCGTCATGCGCCAGGGCAAGCTGCGAACGCATCATGATGGCGTCGCTGAAACCGCGAAGCAGCATGACCAAAGCAAGCAGCGTATACATTACCCCAACGCGCTTGTGGTCCACTGTCGTCAACCATTCGGTCCAGAGCCAACGCCACCGTTTGAGATACGTAATAAGGACAAGGCCCCCGAAAATGCCGATCAAAATGACCAAACAGGTTCCCATCACAATGGGCTGGTCAAACGGAATCGCATCCCACGTCAAATTTCCAAACATTTTAGTGCTCCATCCCGGGGATAATCCCGTCTTTTGTCATTGCAGTCTTTGATCGGTATTCCAGATTCACTGCAGCAGAAGCCACGCTCTGCCGCGTTGCGTAGCCAAAAATGTCGTTATCCACAGAGGCAAAATGTTCAATACCCGACGTCATGTGTGCGTTCGCGAGGCGGGTATATCCGCTTTCGTCTAGAGATCCACCTCCGCCCTTCACCTTCGCGACCCATGCTTCGAAACCCGCCTGGTCCGTCGCCAGTACTGGAAAGTGCATATCGGAGAATCCATCGCCGCTAAATTGGGCAGACAAACCTTCGTAGGTCCCTGCGTCGGCGACCTGAAGGGCGAGGCTCGTCTGCATACCCGCCATTGTGTAGATTTGGCCTCCCACGCTGGGGATGAAGAACGAGTTCATAACGGTCGCCGATGTCAATTTAAAATTGAGCGGGACGCCAACGGGAACCGCGAGTTCGTTAACGCTCGCGATGCCAAGGTCCGGGTAGATGAAGAGCCATTTCCAATCCATGGAGACAACCTGAATATTCAGGGGTTTCTGTTTCGATTCGATCGGCTGGTAGGGATCAAGGTCGTGAGCCCCCGTCCAGGCAATGGCACTAAGGAAGAGAACTATCAACAACGGGACCATCCAAATACTGAATTCGATACGGCCTGAGTACTCCCAATCCGGCCGATAGACGGCCCTCTTGTTCGTCGAACGGAACCACCAGAAATATGCCAAAGCAAGCAAAATGACCGGGACCACGACGACCAACATCGTGATCAATGCTTCTAATAGGAGCACTTTTTCAGAGGCTCCAATCGGTCCGTGCGTAACCAACACTCCTTCGGTGCAGCCCGACAGGCCTGCACCCAAGATGACGATACTGGTTTTCAAAAGACGAAGTCTCATGGCTGTCCGAAAGTTGTCCGTGATATTTTTACCGGGGAAATCGTCCCCGATGAGATAGTCCCGACTCTCACCGCAAACCTACGAATTTGATGCAATTGTCGACGGCTCAATAATGCAGGCTCGCTGGGACGTAGCCTATCCCCCGTATGGGGGAACGCACTGGAGATATCTTCCAAAACGCGGCGCGTGCATCGGACAATCAGATTGTTATCGGTGTCAACGAAGTGCCGCCGAGTCAGGCTATGGAGATGGGGAAGATCATGCCGGCGCTTGGAGAGCAGTGATGCACCGGTGATCGATGCTTCATGACGGAACGCCCTCTCGATACACAGCGTCACGTCCAGGTATCACACGATTGCTTAAATTATTTTGTCGTAGCCACCCCTGTGCCCTTGCCTGATTCTTTCTCAGGTTCCGCGATGATTCTCGAACTCCGTTGATCAGTAAAATAAGTCCATAACCATTGCGTGTAAACGCGAATTCTATTTTGAGCATGGGGTAGCGACATCACATGTATAAATGCCCATGTCAACCAAGTGAAAAAACCACTTGCTCGGATATGAGCGGTCTCAAGTACCGCAAAATTTTTCCCGACGACGGCCATATTACCTTTATCCATATATTTAAACGGCAGCGCTCCCACTCGGCCAGCAACTCTGGCTGAAATAGTACGGCCAACATACTTCCCCTGTTGTAGTGCAACCTGCGCAACTCCAGGCAAGGGCTTACCATTTTGAAGTACGGCTGCTGTGTCGCCTATTACGAATATTCCCATGCATCCTGGCACTTCCAGATATGGACCAACCACTACCCGCCCGGCCCTGTCGATCGCTGCATTGAGCCAACTTCCCAATGGATAGGGCTTCACGCCAGCGGTCCAAATGACGGTGGCGCTAGGGATGCGAATACCTCCTGCTATGACGCCGGTTTCATCGATATTTTCAACCATCACTCCGGTTTGAATTTCTACGCCGAGTTTTCTTAATTGAGTGGCGGCCTTTTCCGACAATTCTTCGGTATAGGCAGGCAATATCCGCTTGCCGCCTTCAAGAAGTATGATCGACGCTTTCGCTGGATCGATTCGTCGAAAATTTGACTTTAACGTAGTGGACGCCATTTGAGCCAGAGATGCCGCTAGCTCAACTCCCGCTGGTCCTCCACCCACCAAGACAAATGTCATAAAGCGCTTTTGCTCGTTTGCATCGTCCACAAGCTCCGCACGCTCGAACGCATTCAAGATATTTCCACGAATGCGTTTTGCATCCGTTAAAGTCTTGAGGCCCGGTGCAAACTGAGCAAACTGATCATTTCCAAAATACGTCGGGTGCATCCCAGTCGCCAAGATCAGAAAATCGAAGGGAATTCTTTTTGTAGTTTGGCCGGCATATTCGACGATTACCCGACGTTCAACGACATCGACACCCGTCACCTCACCTAACTCTACGATCAGATTGTTCTGCGAACCGACAAGCTGTCTTATCGGCGCCGCGATCTCGGACTCAGATAGCACCGACGTTGCAACTTGGTAAAGTAACGGTTGAAAAAGATAATGATTTCTCCGGTCAATAAGCACAACCTCTACCAGAGCTTTTTCTAATGCCCGAGCGGCGGCCATTCCTCCAAAACCGCCCCCGACGATGACAACGCGTGGCTTGTCGTTAGTTGACGTCGTCGCAGTCGTTAATTGTGTCCCACCTAGTTTGTCAAGCATCACGAAACTCCTTGCAAATTTTATTCGTGGGCACGCAAGGCAAGTAATCCCAGCCCCAGCGCCCCCCGGGTCCCCAGCAAACTGCAGCATCAGTGGCATGTTCCCCGAGGAAATCGTCCCCGAAGAGATAATCCCGACTCTCACCGCAAACCTACGAATTTGATGCGATTGTCGACGGCTCAATAATGCAGGCTCACTAGGATGTAGCCTATCCCCCGCTTGGGGGAACGCACTGGAGTATGGCAATGCAACTGACACGAGATGCTCCGTGCAAGCGTGCATCATGCTCGACGAGGTAATAAAAAGCTGGAACGGCGCGGGCAAACTGTATTGCATGAATGTGTAATTTCGCCCTCCACTTCTATCCTATATATTGCAGTTCTGAAAGTCACGGCAGAGGGATTGAATGATGTCCGAACCTATTCAAGAAATTGCCCTCGTTATAGATCTGTACGAGGCGTTGCACGTTGCTATTCGTCTGGTCGACGCGCTCGAAGTCATTGGGGAGGAGTCCGAGGCGCTCACTGTATTGAATCGAGCGCTGACGCTCGGATCGGCGGTGGGTATGTACCAAGCCTTTCTCGATGGCGGCCCGAGAGTAGAAAAACTTCTGACGCGAATCTATGACCGGGCACGCACCTCGGATGATCGTTCGCGTGAGCTGCTGCCGTACATCGGAAGTCTATTGGATAGAAGGCATACGCGCGAAACCTCAAACCCTTCACTGCCATTGAAATCCGCATCGGGTGGTGTCTTGAGCGAGCGCGAACGCATCACCCTCGTTTGGATGAGCTGCGGCTTGTCCAACAAGGAAATTGCGAAGAAGCTAGGGATCGCACCTGAAACGGTGAAGTCGCATGCCAAGAACATCTTCGCAAAGCTGACTGTAAAGACGCGCGCGGAGGCAGTATCCCGCGCGAGCGGCTTGGGATTGATCTGACAAGACTGCAAGAGCAGTGCAAAAGACACGTCGCCCTCTGCCCCACTTTCGACCGGCCTAGATCACATTTCACCTATCATCGACTCAGCAATTTCGAATTTTTGCAACTTCCTCATGATTCTCGAAGGAGCCCGATTGCGTCGTTCCGCGCGCACTACTGGACAGCCGCCCGACGCCAAAAATATTTATACCGCAGATGCATCGATCAGACCAACCACACAATAACGATATGCGCGCAAGCTTCCGAAAGACGATCAACATTCCATCCATTATATTTATGAAAAATCTCGACGTCCCTCGTTCGGTCCATTGCAGAAAGATGTAATACCGCAAGCGGCGGATCATCGCTACTCTGCTATTCATCCCCTATCAATAGGTAAGGCAGCGCCCTTGCAACATCTCAACTGAGGAGCTTGACCATGAACACAGATTATCAAACGCAATCTGCATCGACTGCCATCATGACCGTCGATCCTTTACTGAGCCTGCTGTCATGAAACGCACACATCTAACTTTCGGTGCTGCGATCATCGTATTCGTCCATTCATACGAATTTCACCGTCGCAGCAGCAAGACATTCACTGCATCCGTTCGCCTGGCAATGCGTGCATTCAACAACGATTTTTATTGAAGGAATCATGATGGAAGAGAATGAGGTAATGACTATTGAAAGTGGCACCATTGCGCTTTTGAACGAGTCGGAAATAGAACAACAAGTAGCAATCGCACACAAGTTTCCTCGCGCGATGAGCGAAGGGCCTGGCGCCAGGTTTGTCGAAGTGATTGCGTCGGCATGGGGCAACAGCCTGACGGTATATCAGGCTTCCCGCAGCTGTTGACTAAGCTTCTTCGAAGCCATGCTAAACGACACCAAAAGGCTCACTCCCCATCTGTGGCGAGCAAGCGCCTGCATCCCGCTTTCTTTACTCGGTGGTTGCCAGGTAACGCCATCCGTGGCGGTGCTGGGAGCCTTCTTCCCCGATTGGATGTTCTGCGTGATTTTCGCCGTGGTTATCGCGGTGCTGGTCGACTTCACGCTGGCGGCCACAGGTTGGCGCCGTTATTTTGACCATTGGACGCTGATCACCAGCTATACCGCGTTATGTATTTCTGTGGCCCTCCTGTCCTGGGTCGTATTCTTTCAAAATTAGAGACTGATCATGCAAGCTGCACTGAAAAAAATCACCCCTGCACGTATTGCGGCGTTGCTCCTGGTGAAATTGGCGCTTGTCTTGGCCGTCTATGTTATATGGCGGCTGGATACGGCGCCGCGCACGGATGACGCATATGTGTATGCCGACACGGTTAGCATTGCGCCAGAAGTCAGCGGACGCATCGTCGAGTTGGCGGTGAAGAACGATCAGCTTGTCCGGCAAGGCGAGATCCTTTTCCAGATCGATCCCCGCCCTTTCGAGGCCACCCTGGCCAAGGCCGAGGCCAGCTTGCAGACGCTGAACGCGCAGATCGAGCTGACTCAGCGCTCGGTGAATTCTCAAAAATTTGCTGCCGACGCTGCACATAGCAGTGTCGAGAAAGCGCGCGCCGCAGCTGAACAAGCCACTGACACCTTGAACCGCATGGCACCGCTGCTGACGCCCGGCTATGTATCGGCTGAACAACTGGACCAGGCGCGCACCGCTCGCCGCAGTGCCCAGGCTCAGCTGCAAGCGGCCGTACTACAGGCGCAGCAGGCCACGACGGCCGTCAGCGGGGTCGATGCGCTGTTGGCGCAACGCGCTGTCTCGGCTGCTGAAATCACGCTGGCCAAGCTCAATCTCGACTTCACCACGGTGCGGGCCCCGTTCAATGGCCGGGTCCTTGGATTGACCACGGCGGCCGGCCACTTTGCCGCAGCTGGCCGCCCAGTCTTTACCATGGCCGACACACGCCGCTGGTATGTCGTCGCCAATTTCCGCGAAACCGAATTGGCAGGAATTGCGCCTGGCCGCGGCGTGCAGCTCTACCTGCTAACGGCTCCCTCGCATCACTTCAGTGGCGTGGTGGAATCCGTCGGTCACGGCGTCTTTGCGGATGATGGCGGCAGCGAGGGCGCGGGCCTTCCCCATATTGCGCGTTCGATTAACTGGGTGCGGGTGGCGCAGCGTTTCCCGGTCCGTATCCTGGTCAAAAACGCGGATAACGATTTGTTCAGGGTTGGCGCCTCGGCAGTGGCAATCGTCTCAGCCTCCATTGCAACTCTCCCCTACCCCTCTCCGCTGAGTACACGGTAACCACGATGCTGTCGATGCTGCATTCTTTCGGCGAGCTGGGCGCCACCATCCACAAGGAACTGGCCCCCGTTCCAGGCCGACTGACGACCCTCTGGCGCTACCTGATCGCCAGCGCCATCGTGATTGTCGTTTCCATGGCCTTGCAGGTTCCCTTCCTGGCCCTGTCCTTAATCGCCATTTTTTCGACGACCCTGCAAAACACCTTCTTGACGCGCCTATCGGGCTTGCTCGCCACCATCGGCCTCACATTGGCCGTGGCCTGCACCTTGCTGCTGTTGCGCCTGACGCTTGACGTGCCTTTGCTGCGCATCCTGTGTTCCATGTTGATTCTGCTGGGCGCCATGTATTTTCTGCGAACAAACAAGCTGGGGGGCATGGGTTTCCTGGTGGGGCTGGCGGTCATCTACACGCAAAGCGCGGTCGATACAGTCAGCAATCCGGAGCTGCTGACGCGCGCGGTGCTCTGGCTGTGGGTGGCAATAACTTATCCCATTGCCGTCAATATCCTGGTCGGCCAGTTGCTGCCGGCCAGCGCCGATGCGCATTTGTGGAAGGAGCTGCATGCCCAGTTGGAAGGCATCGCAAACAGAATCAAGGGCGTTCAAACTACCTTTGCAGGGACCGAGGAAACGTTCTTACGGATGCATCGACAACTGTCATACACGCTGATGGCGCACCCGAAGCTGGCCCTGCTGAACGCGCGCAGCAAGGCACGCGTGCGCCTGGCGGAAAGGCTGCTGGTCGCCACGCGCC
>JAQGNR010000195.1 GCA_028291765.1 Herbaspirillum sp. | reverse complement strand
AAAGAAGGGAGGTGGCCGAAGGCCGCCGGAATGACACGAACGGAGCACAAACAGCCGCCACAGCCCGCGACAGTCCGCCTTGCCCTGAATTTCGCAACAACCCGTGAGGCATGCCCTAACCTGCCTTAGCGCTGGCTGTACGTTTGAACGGAGCGTGGTTGCTCTCCCCCAAATGCTCGGCCAGGATTGCCGCCGCGCCGGCGAACGCCGGGTAGCGCACGGTGATGATATAAGTTGGAATTTTCTGCAGATAGGCTTCAAAGCGCCCCTTGTTTTCAAAGCGCTTGCGAAACGATGAGGCCACGAAATGCGCACCCAGATGCGGCACCACGCCGCCGCCCAGATAGATCCCCCCCAAAGCACCCAACGTCAGCGCCACATTCGAGGCCACCGTGCCCAGCATGCCGCAGAAACAATCAAGCACTTCCAGGCACAAGGCATCGCCCTCCTTGAGTGCACGATCGACAATCTCCGGCGTCGTCAAGGGCGCAACCTTGCCCACGTTCCCGATCTCGGCCAAGCCGCGATAAATTATTTCCATCCCCGGCCCCGACACCAGCCGCTCGGCCGATACATGCGCATAAGTACGCCAGCAATAGGCCAGCAAAGCCGCCTCGCGTGCATCGGCCGGCGAAAACGAAACATGGCCGCCTTCGCTGCCCAGCGCAATCCAACGCCCTTTATCCGGAATCAAACCGCCGACGCCCAAGCCGGTGCCGGGGCCGACCAATCCGATCACCGCGCCTTCCTCAGCCTCGCCGCCGCCGACCTGCGTAAAATCGGCTGCCGCCAAATGCGGCAACGCCATCGACAAGGCCGTGAAATCATTGACGATCAGCAGCGTCTCCAGATGCAGCCGCTGCCGCGTTTTTTCGATCGAAAACGCCCAATCGCGATTGGTCATTTTGATCGCATCGCCGTGCACCGGATTGGCCATCGCAATGACGGCATGCTTGAGCGGCGGCTGCCCAACGAGCGCCAGGTAAGCCTCCACCGCTTGCACAAATTCGGCATAGTCGCCGCTATGCAGGGTTTGAATCGATTCGATTCTTCCAGGCCCGCGCTGCAGCGCAAAACGGGCATTGGTGCCGCCGATATCGCCCAACAGACGCGGCCCATCCGCATAAGTGCCGGCGTTTATCGGGGCGGTATTAATGATCGAAGCAGAAGACATGGCATGCAACTTTCAGTAAAAACGTAAATTGATATCGATATCGCTGTGATGCCGACCCGCCCCAATACGTTCACTTATTTGTTTCACTTATCCGGTGCAAATTTACGTCAATTTTAATTGACAACCATAGCCGTGGTTGCTAAGTTACCCGCAGCAGCATATTCGGACCATCGTTCCACATAAAAGAACCACAAACAAAAGTTCATCACGCCGCCAGACCACAAACATGCATAACTACATCATCCCCGATTCCGTCAAAAGCCGCGTACTGCGTCGCAAAGGCCGGCCGATTTCTCTCGAAGCGATCGACCCGGCGCGCGCCGCACTGGTCGTAATCGATATGCAAAATCATTTTGTGGCGCAAGGCTTTCCGTCGGAAGTGGCGCCCGCCCGCGACATCGTGCCCAACATCAATCGTATGGCGCGTGCCATGCGCGCCGCCGGCGGCACTGTCATCTGGATTCAAACCACGGCAACCGGGGCCCTGGAACATTGGGGCAATCACCATCAATACGGGCTCACGCCGGAGGGCAAGAACAAACGCCTGGCCAGCCTCGACGAACAGGCGGAAGGTTTTCAATTGTATCCGGCGCTGGAACCGCTCCCGACCGATCTGCGCGTCAAAAAAATCATGTTCAGCGCCTTGATCCAGGGCTCCTCGAATCTGCAGCACGTCTTGAAGCAGCATCACATCGATACACTCTTGATCGCCGGCACCACAACCAACGTCTGCTGCGAATCGACCGCGCGCGACGCCATGATGCTGGACTACCGGGTCGCGATGCTGTCGGACGCATCGGCCACCCGCTACGATGAGGATCACGCGGCATCGCTGAATAATTATCAGCTTTTCTTTGGCGACGTCATGACCATCGATGAGGCAATTGCGCGCATTCCAGCGCGCATGCCCATGCAGCAACAGGCCCAACAATAAATCGAATAAGCATCATCCTGAGGGGGAAAATATGAAGCGTAGGAAGCTGACGAAGCATTTGCTGCCGTCATTAATGTTGGTCGCCATGGCAACCATCTGGACCGCATTGCCTGCAATGCCGGCCTTTGCAGCGGATGCGCCGCAGCAGGCAGCCGGTAGTAAAAACGGCGGCAGCGACGACATGGAAAGCCTCATTGCGGCCGCGAAAAAAGAAGGTTCGCTGACGTGGTACACCAGCATTGCCCCGCCCGACTCGGCGCAAATCATCAAGCGCTTCGAGGATACCTACGGCATCAAGGTGACGGTATGGCGCTCCGGCGACGACAATGTCCTGCAGCGCATCATCACCGAAGCGAACGGCAAAACCTATAAGGTCGACGTGGCGCAGATCCAGACCGACAACATGGAAGCGCTTTCGCGCGAAAAGCTTTTGCTGCAGGTCAATTCCCCGGCATTCAGCGATCTGGTTGCCGGCTCGGTGCCGAAACACCATGAATGGGCCGTGGCGCAAATCACGGCGGTGGTACTGGCCTACAACACCAATCTGATCAAAAAGGAAGATCTGCCGCACAGCTACAAGGATCTGCTCGATCCGAAATGGAAAGGCAAGCTCGGTATCGAAGCCACAGATTCCAGTTGGCTGCAGATAGTCGCGTCCCGCTACGGTGGCGAGGATGGCATCAAAATGTTCCGGCAACTCAAGGAAAAAAACGATCTCTCGGTACGCACCGGGCATTCGCTGCTGGCCAATCTGGTGTCTGCGGGCGAAGTGCCGCTGGCGTTGAATGTTTATCAATATAAAGCGATTCAGCTAAAACGCAGCGGCGCGCCGATCGACTGGTTCACGCTGGAGCCGACGCTGGCCTTCAGCTCGGCGATGGGCATTTTCAAGCACGCCGCACATCCGAATGCTGCGCGGCTTTTCTATGAATTCATGCTCAAGGATGGACAAGAGGTCATGGCCAGCATCGACGATGTGCCCAGCAACATCAAAGTCAGCTCGCCGTTGAAAGGTGAAAAACTCTCGTTTATCGACCCGAATGTCTCACTGGATAACAGGACCAGATGGGACGATCAGTTCAATGATGTCATTATTAAAAAGTGACTGCGAGTAATTGCAAAACACAAACCTGACACAGTAAGGCCGGCTGGCTGCGTAATGGCGTTCAGTTAAATAGGTTTGAGGATAGAGGTGATCCTTCGATACGGGCTAACGCCCTACTCAGGACGAACGGGTTTTCTTTAAGCGCCACATAAACCTCCGTTCGTCCTGAGTAGGGCGTTAGCCCGTATCGAAGGATCACCGCAAAACTTAAATTTTCGTGTCTGCACCGCATAGGATTACCAATCATTACCCGCGCATTACATCCATTTACACTAAACCGCACTACCTTAACGGTTTACGATCGTTAATGTCCGCTGCCGGCAAATGATTTAAACTCCGTTCCGACACTACTTCCTGGCCGCAAGACTTCATACCTCACAGAATTCGATGGAAATCCTAAGTGCTTTGGAACACCACCAGGCGGGTCGTATCGATGAAGCCCTGCAAATTTACCAGCGGATTCTGAAAGCCGATCCCGACAATGCAGATGCCCTGCACCTCATGGGCAATGCCGCCGGCCAACTCGGCGATATCGATGCTTCCCTCTCGCTGATAGCGAGGGCAAATGTCCTTGCCCCCGAAAATACAAATTATCTGGCTTCCCTGGGGCGCGCGTACCGCATCAAAAAACAGTTCGACCTGGCCCTGAACTGCTATGCCAGAATTCTGGAGCTCGAACCGGATAACGCAGAGGCGCACTACCACCTGGCCAATCTCGAAAAATCGGCCGGCAAATATACCGAGGCGATCACCCATTACCGGCGCGCCGTGGCCATCAAGCCCGATTTTGCCGACTCGCATCACAACCTGGGCAGCACGCTATATGCACTGGGGAAACCGGACGAAGCGCTGAGCAGTTATGAGCAAGCCCTCTGGTGCAACCTGCCGGAGACGCATAATAATATCGGCGCCATCTATTTCGATAAGGGGCAATTTGAGCAGGCCCTCGCCTGTTACAGGCAAGCCATCGACGCCGATGCCAATTACGCCGAAGCGTATAACAACATCGGCAACACGCTGCGCAAACTGGGGCAAGCCGACAACGCCGCAGCCGCATTTTGCACTGCCATACGCATCAGGCCGTATTACATCGCCGCCTATCTCAATATGGGCGATGTATTAATGGACAACGAGCTGATCGAAGAAGCGGCGAACATTTACGAAAAGGCCATTTCGATTGCGCCCGCGACTGCACTCGCGACTGCCCCAGAAACCGCGCAAGCCTATTTCAATCTCGGCGTGGCGCGCAACCGCCAGAACAGACTACTGACGGCCGCCGCTTGTTTTGAACAGGCGCTTGCCTGCCGTCCCGGCTATCAGGATGCGCTCTACAACCTTGGCCTGGTCAATGCGCATCTGGGCCGACTGACCGAGGCCGAATCCTACTATCGGCAAGTGCTGGACCTGAACCTCGGCTATCTCGATGCGCATATCAACCTCTCCGCCCTCCTGCTCGACGATGGCCGCTCAGAAGAAGCCAAGACCCATATCGACTTCGCTTATTCGCAAAAAAATGTATTCGAACGGTATACAGCAGGCGCCGGCAAAACGGTGCTGATCCTGTTCGACGCCGGCAGGGGTAATGTCAATCTCACTCATCTGTTCAACGAAAAGACCAACAACATCATCGACTGGATGATCGAATACGCCCCCGACGATCAGGCCGCCCGATTGCCGCATTACGATCTGGTATTCAATGCCATGGGCGACGCCGATCAGACCGGCGACATCAGCGGGCCGGTCAGCCGCTTTCTGCAGGTATGCATCAAACCCCTGCTGAACGATCCGACCAAGGTGGCCTCTACGGCGCGCAATAAACTGCCGGCCCTGCTCGAAGGTATCGATCATCTGCTCATTGCGCCAATCTCTCGCTTTGCCGATCAACACGATTGGGATGAAACGATCCTCGATCAACTACCGCTTTTGACGCGCCCGGTCCATACACAGGGCGGCATCGGCCTGGCATTGTGGACCGATGCCGGTGAACTTGCGCAATACCGGGCGCAGCAATCCGGCCCCTTGTATGTTTCCCGCTTCATCGATTACCGATCCGGCGATTCCTTCTACCGCAAGTATCGGATCATCTTTATCGATCGCAAGCCCTATCCTTATCACATGGCGATTTCCCGGCACTGGATGGTGCACTATCAGAGCGCCGATATGGAAAGCGCGCCATGGAAACTGGAAGAAGAAATAAGGTTTCTGCAAGATCCGGAAACGGTGCTCGGCGCCGCCGGCATGCAAGCAATCCAGGCCATCGGCCGCAGGCTCGATCTCGACTATGCCGGCATCGATTTCTCCCTCTTGCCGGATGGACGGATTCTGGTTTTCGAAGCCAATACCAGCATGCTGGTCCACCCGGAAATCGTCGCCGGCGTACTGGACCATAAGAATGTCTACATCCAACGTATATTCGATGCTTTCGAAGCATTGCTGCAACGTACTGCCGGCGCCGATGCCGACGCCGACGCACAGTGACGCCGTTTCGATAGAGTTGCGTCCATGACAATCACCGTAATCAACATAAAAAACAGAGAAAACAGCGCAAAACTGCAAGAGGCCCCGGCCGATATTGAAGGCAAGTATTGGCTGACCCTGGGTCAGCAATATCTCAGCAACGAAAAACCCGCAGACGCCGTGGATGCGCTGCAGCGCGCGGCTGTTGCAACGCCATTGAACGCGGAAGTTTATCGCCTGCAGGCGCTGGCGTTACACGCAAATGACCAGCCAACCGAAGCACTGGCCGCAGGCATGGCGGTCGCGGCGCTGGAAGACCGCTCGGCAATCGCCTTATTCAATATCGGCACCACGTATTTCATGAACCTGCACTTTGAACCGGCCGCCAAGTGGTACCGGCTGGCGCTGATGCTGGACCCGGATCTGTTCCAGGCCAACCAGAATATCGCTTTGATTTTGTATCGGGAAGGACGTCTGGCCGAAGCCGACATCCATTACGACCGCGCGTATCGACAGCAATCCTTATTCATCGATCCGGCCACCATGCCAATGCGCAACATATTGATTTTATGCGCGGGCCGGCCCGGCAATGTGCCCTTCGATTATTTGCTGCCGCAAACCAGGAACACGCGCATCAAATGGGTCATCGAATATGCAGTCAGGGGAGAACAGCAGCTGCCGCATTACGATCTGATATTCAATGCCATCGGCGATGCAGATACGGCCAACCGCAGTCGCGACGCGGTCGACTGGTTTCTGGCGCTCAACTCCAAGCCGGTACTCAATCCCCCGGAAGTGATCGAACGGACCTCGCGCGATCAGATCGGCGTGCTGCTCGATGGCATCGCGAATATTCATATCCCGCGCGTGATCCGCTGGGACCGGCGACAGGCAGCGCTGGCCGATACCAATGCCAATGCCGATACCAACATGGACCCGCTCACCGCAGCCGCAGCGACGGCGGCATTAAGCTATCCCGTCATCGTGCGGCCGGCCGGCGCCCATGGCGGCGACGGTGTCGTTCTGGTGCATTCGCCGCAAGAGATGGCCGCAATATCGGCGGCGGCGATGGCGGCCACGGCCGATGAACTTTATTTGAGCAGCTATTGCGAATACCGCTCGACCGATGGTTTCTATCGCAAATATCGCGTCATTTTCGTCGATCGAAAACCCTATCCCTATCATTTGGCCATCAGCAGCCAA
Organism: Herbaspirillum sp.; assembly: GCA_028291765.1. Lineage (GTDB taxonomy): Bacteria > Pseudomonadota > Gammaproteobacteria > Burkholderiales > Burkholderiaceae_D > Herbaspirillum. The sequence goes on along the minus strand of JAQGNR010000195.1, from coordinate 793 downwards.
TGGCTGACGCATTACGTCACCGCCGATATGTTGTCGCTGCGCTGGAAATTGGCCGAGGAATATATGTTTCTGAACGATCCCGTCACGGCACTGGGCGGCGCGGCATGGCAGGCATTGGAAAACATGGGACAGCGTCTGAATCTGGACTTTGGCGGCGTCGATTTCTCCATACTGCCGGATGGAAAACTGCTGCTTTTCGAAGCCAATGCCACCATGCTGGTGCACCCGGAAGCGTACAGCGCAGAACTGAAATTCAAGAATATCTTTGTGCAACGCATCCTCGACGCCTTCGAGCAATTACTCGACCGGCGCATAGCCGGCTAAAACGGGACACAAAACCGGCGCACAAAACCCGAAGCCGTACTACGGTAGAATATGCCGGAATATTCATTTCCCGGCATTTCTCCATTGAAAAAAACCACTCCGCGTCGCAGCGCAGCACAATCCCGATCTGGCTCACCCTCCGGCAAGCAACGCCGTAAACCTCGTCTATTGCTCATTTTCGGCGGCCTGGTCCTGGCAGGCGTGCTCATGGTTGCACTGCTGGGCGCCTACGCCGTGATCTTCATGAAACCGCGCTTGCCGTCACTCGACGCCATTACCAATTACCAACCCAAAGTGCCGCTGCGCATTTATTCGGCCGATCATGTGCTGATGGGCGAATTTGGCGAGGAAAAGCGCAGTCTGGTGAAATTGAACGAAATTCCGGCCGATATGAAAAACGCGGTACTGGCCATCGAGGATGCGCGCTTTTATCAGCATGGCGGGGTCGATTATTTAGGTATTGCGCGGG
>JAQGNR010000192.1 GCA_028291765.1 Herbaspirillum sp. | reverse complement strand
CCGCGTGCGCATCTCAAAAAGGTGGCGGGATGAAGAACATCGACACTTCGGATTGGGCCTGGCTCAATGACTGGGAAGTTTGCTCCGCGCAGTATCTGGCTGAAGTATCTGGTTTATCGCAAGCAGATATCGATGAACTGGTGGAAATGGGCGTGATTGTGCCGGTCGATGCGCCGGCGCAGCCGCAGTCGTTTTACCTGCGCTGCGTCGTTACCGTAAAAACGGCGCGCAGACTGCGCGACGATTTCGACCTGGACCGCAATGGCATGGTATTGGCCCTGACGCTCATGCAGCGCATCGATGCGTTAAATGAAGAGTTGGATGCCCTGCGCGCGCGGATCGTTCATGCGCCCTGATGTTGCCCCATTTTGTTGCCACCATTTTGCCGCCGCCATCCTCAACCAGCATCGAATTTGAACTAGCCAGTGCGTTGCGCCTCCAAAGAATGTTCCGCAAAGCAGATGTTTTGCTATTCTCTTTCATTATTCCTTTATTGAGATCGCTGCTCTATGACGATAAATCGCCGCACGTTTTTGCATTCCGCCGCCGCAACCGCAACCTTGACCGCGCTCGGTATTGCGCCCGAAGCACTCGCCGCCAATCGCGTCAAACTCGGTTCGGCTTCGGATTTCTCTTTCGACGCACTGATCGCACAAGCGCGTGCGCAAGCCAAAACGCCCTACAAGCCGGAACCGGCGCCACCGCGCGAGATTCTGGAGAAAATCGATTATGAAGCGCTCGGAAAAATAAAATTCAATATCGACTACGCCGTATTTGCCGATGGCCCCGGCCAGTTTCCGGTAACTTTTTTTCCTCTGGGCCGCTTCTTTCAAGCACCGGTTCAGATGCATCTGATCGAAGGCAGCGGCGCCAATGCCAAAGCGCGCCAGATTATCTACGAAGACTCGTATTTCAATATGCCCGCCGATAGCCCGGCCCACAAATTGCCGCCCGGCAGCGGTTTTGCCGGATTCCGCTTTCAGGAAAGCCGTCGCGGCAATCAGAGCAAACTCGATTGGCATAAAAACGATTGGGTGGCATTTCTCGGCGCCTCGTATTTCCGGGCGATCGGTGAGCTTTATCAATACGGCCTATCCGCACGCGGTATCGCGCTGGATGTTGCGCAGGCCGGGAAAGCCGAAGAATTTCCTAATTTCACGCATTTTTATTTCGCGCCGCCAGACAAAAGCGACAGCGTCGTGGTGTATGCCTTGCTCGATGGACCCGGCATTTGCGGCGCATACAAATTCACCATGCGCCGCAGCGCCGCTGTCGTCATGGATATCGATACGGCCTTGTTTCTGCGACGCGATATCGAGCGTTTCGGGATCGCGCCGGTGACCTCAATGTACTGGTTTTCCGAAACAGTCAAAGGCACTGGCGCCGACTGGCGGCCGGAGGTGCATGATTCCGATGGCCTGGCGATCTGGAACGGCGCTGGCGAACATATCTGGCGGCCCTTGAACAATCCGGGGCAAGCGACCGCCTCTGCCTTCGGCGACAATAATCCGCGCGGCTTCGGTCTGTTGCAACGCGACCGCGAATTCAACGATTATCAGGATGGTGTGCATTACGAGCGGCGTCCCAGCCTCTGGGTCGAGCCTTTGGAAGGCTGGGGCGAAGGCGCGGTGCAACTGGTTGAGCTCCCGACCGATGACGAGATTCACGACAATATCGTCGCCATGTGGGTTCCGCGCGACAAGGCCGTGGCGGGCAGCAGTTATCGTCTGCGCTATCGTTTGTACTGGCAGAAGGACGAACCGTTTCCGAGTCCGCTGGCGCGTTGCGTGGCGACCCGGCTTGGCAACGGCGGCGTGCCCGGCCAGCCGCGGCCGCTCAATGTGCGTAAATTCATGGTCGAGTTCAAGGGTGGTCCGCTTGAAAAACTGGCCTTCGGCGAGAAGCCGGAGGCAGTGCTGACGACCTCGCGCGGGAGCTTTTCCTATGTATTTACCGAGGCGGTGCCAAACGATGTCGCCGGTCACTGGCGCGCCCAGTTCGATTTAAGCGTCGATGGTGACGCGCCGGTCGACATGCGCCTGTATTTGCGCAGCAAGGATAAAACCTTATCCGAAACCTGGTTGTATCAATATCAACCATTCAAAACCCGCTCTGTATATGGCGGCTGAGGCTTTTTTACGCTAAGCTCGTTTGGAACCTAAGAGGAGATGGTGCAGTCAATCACGTTAATCTAATTCTAAAAACGAAAGTGATATATGCCAAACAATAAAAAATGCCAGGGTCTGGTTTTCGGATGTGCGCTGATGTCGTTGTTGTCTTTGGGACATGCTGCCGACACGGATGCAAATGCAAGCGCCGTAGCCCCCTTTGTTGGCGCCGCGCCCTATACCGGCTATGCGGCCGCTTCATGGGGTGATGGTTTGATTGGCGGCGATGGCGCCATCGGACACAAAACCATGCGCGGCCGGGCCGCCGAAATCAGAATCGGCCATACCTTCGATCCATTCGGCCTGGTGTCGGGCGGCTATGCCGCCGCCCCGCAAGCACCGCGGCTCGATATTGTTTATTACAACGAAGGCCATCCCGACAACAACCATCGGGACGGCTATGCGCTGCAAATGGTGTTTCGCAAAAATGTTCAAAAGAGTTGGGACGTGGAGCTTGGCGTCGGTCCTTATTTCAGCATGAACAGAACCACCATCAACGGCAACGAATTCGACGATGAGCGGGTCGGCGCACTGATTTCGCTGGCGCTGATCGGGCGTCTCGATGCATATTCTCCCGGCTTGCAATGGCGGCTCGGCTATAACCATGTGGCCATGCGCGGCGCGCCTCATTCGGATGCCCTGATCATCGGCATAGGCAAGGAAATCGGTGCAGAGCGTTCAAGCACGCCCGGCGGCGAAGTCAACGGACATCCGATATGGCTGGGCGCTGACTACGGTTTTGCACAGACCAATCATTCAGGACCGGGCTATCGTCCAAGTTATTCGCTGGAGGCCAAGCAATATTACGGGCAATTTGCGATCTCCTTGTCCGCTATTGAAGAGGGCAACGATGGCGTGCGGGTCAATCGGCATGGCATCGGTACCCAAGCCTGGTACGTGCAACCGTTCAGCCAGAACTGGTCCGTCAGCGCCGGCGCAGGTCCTTATTTTGCAAAGAATAAACTGGACTCCGGCGGCAGTGTGGTGAATGGTCTTTTCTCGGTACAGCTCGATCGGAATATCGGTAAGGAATGGAAAGTATTCACGACTTTCTCGCGTGTCGTTACCTTCAGAAGTAAAAATGATGATGATCTTATAACTTTTGGCTTTATGCGGCGATTCGGCTCTTGAACTTGCAGGTGATTTGACGCAAAACGAGGCACTAAAATCGAAGTCCGGTGTAATATCCGGCCACAGCAGACGCCGCCAAATCCGGTATGTTTCAGGCGGATCTGCGAAGCCCGGATAACCAGATAGGCATCATCTGGTTTGGACAACATCGATCATCGGTTCAAAGGAGCCAGTCATGCGTACCGTCACCGCAGTCTTATCTTTATTATGCATTTTCGTTTTGTCTGCCTGCGACGCAAAAACCAGTTTCGAGCGTCAAGCCGAAAAAGATGCGAACGCCCGCCGCGCCGTTAATACCGGCGAAAAATAGCAAGAAACAATCATCCGCTCAGTTCACCGTCTTATCGGCTTTCCCAAAAATCGATCAGTCGCTTGACGCTATAGCGGGTAACGCTTTCAAATGATTTGTCGGTGTTTTCAATAAGCGAATACCTCATTGGCGTAGCCCGTGCAGGGAGCGGTTTGGCGATCGTCGTCTATTTTTGGCTGCAGCCAATACGCGAAACTTGGCTTTTCCGAAAATTTCTTTATGGAAAAATCAGGGGCGCATACTGGCTGGCTTTTCATCACCGTCAATCTACTTGCACTCAGCTTTTTTAATTTATCTTGATCTATCTCTTCGCTAATTCCTACCCTTCAATACGTGCTTGTCCGATGGAGCGCTATATCTGCGTTGCCTATAATGGAGGTTCACTCCCTATTCGATAGACAGCCATGAATAACCATACTTACAAGGTAATCGAAATAGTAGGCACATCCGAAAGCAGTTCCGACGATGCCATTAGAAACGCGATTGCCGAAGCCGGAAAATCGTTGCGCCATATCGACTGGTACGAGATGGTAAGGCAATCGGGTCGTATCACCGACGGTAAAATCGGGCATTACCAGGCAACCCTGAAAGTGGGTTTTCGTCTCGACGACAAGTAAGTGTGCGTGTGTTCCATAAACACCGGAGCAGACCATGTTATGTGCTTCGCATCCTTCCGATACAGTGCCAGCTACGCACGATCCGGCGCAAAGGCCGGTGGCGCCCGCGCATGGCGGCGGCATCAAGACCGGCGCGGTGCACACACCGCGAGAGGTGCATTACGATCCTGCGGGCAATCCGATTGAGTTCACCAGCAGTCACGTGCGCGACCAGCAGGTCGGCGGCGATATGAGCGGTCGCGCGCCGGAAACGCGTGACGATAATTTCATCGACAATGAGGACGGCGCTCTTCTGAATCGCCAGTTGCAGCGCGATATGGGAACCGGCATCGACAATTTCGATACGGTTAAAACCAAAAAACAGCCGGCCCTGGCGATTGAGCCGGATGGTACGGAAGATCCGTTGGCCGGTATTGATCAGCGCTGATTCGCGGCTTTCTTTCTCATAAGTTCTTCATAAATTCTGCGCGCAAGCAAAAAGCCCGAAAGCGTACTTTCGGGCTTTTTGCTTTGTTGCGCCTTGTAGCGCTTTGTAGCTTTATGCTTGCTTGTGTTTACTTACTTGCTGGTGCCGCTCGAACTGCCGCTCTCGCTACCACTTGGGGTGTTACTCATGCCGCCGCCGGGTGGGGAGCTTGACGGTGCAGGGGTGGCCGGCATTGTCGCGGTAGGCGACGACGATGAATCGGGGGCTGGTGTTGCTGGTGTTACTGGCGCTGTGCTGACAGGCGCCGCATCGCTAGGTGTGCTGGAAGTCGTTGGCGTTGGAGGGGTCGCATCGTTTTTCTTACATCCTGCCAGAGCAGCCAATACGACAGCAGTAGCGAGTACTGTTTTGCGGATTAACATAGGTCTTCCTTTATAGTTAACAAATATATTTCTTACGCCCCGTTAGGTTCGGTTCTGCCGTTAATGTTCCACGAAATCGGGATGGCATACTGTAGGAAAATGGCTCATTCGGCTGTAGGGCTCTGTGATCGTCACAGGCCATTTTTGCGAATTCGGGGCAAAATCCGTACAGTTCGGGTAAGCTCTGCGCCTTTGCTACTTTGCTATATAGAGCGGCCAATTGGGGCAAAACATGACATATGAAGAATATCTGGATGAGGTCACTACGTTATTGACCGAGCTTTATAAATTGAGCGATGCCGCTGCAATCAAGCATGTGATGCGCGCGCAGGCGGAAGATTTCTTTACCTTGCACGACGACGATCCGGCCATGCGCACGCAGGAACGCGCCGAACAGGATGCAAAAACCATTTTTGCGCAGAAAAATAAATCGCGGCCTGAAGCCTTTCATAAGCGCGGTAAATGATGCCGGACCAGCAGCTAATTCACTGGATTGAAGAGGGGCAACCGTGCGCCGCGCATTGGCGTTCGGAAAGTGGCGTGCCTGCGCCGAAGCGGGTCCAGATTGCCGATGACCGCATGGATGCCGATAGCGCTTACCGATTGGCTTGCGAAGGTGTCGGCTTATTATGGCGTGGCGATTTTCAGAATGCCCGTCAATTACTGCAGGCGTTGGCGCGCCGCATCGATCGTCCCGCGCCGGTAAAACGGTCGCGGCTTAAAAAGGCCGCCGCGCCGATCATTGCCATTGCGGCGCAGCCTTTTCATTTACATCGGCAGGCGCAATCGCAGCGTGCCCGCATACTTGGCATGCTGCTGTTGCCGCACGATAGCGATCATGGCGTACCGTTGCGGCGCGCACCGGATGTGCGGCAGGCTTGCAGCGATGCTTACGGTGTGGCGAGCGAGCCGTATGTGGCATCGATGCGCGAACTGCTGGGTTTGATCGGTGCTTTCGAGTGGCGTAAAAATGGCATACCGGTAGCGGCGCTGGGTGAAAAAATTCATCCGCATTACGGCGTGTTTGCGCCGGTGCGTTCAGAGTATGTGGATCTGATGGCGAGCGTGCCGCTGCCGGCCGGCGCGCATGCGTTGGCCTTCGATATCGGCACCGGCACCGGTGTGCTGGCAGCAGTGCTGGCGCGCCGCGGTATCGCCAGAATTATTGCAACCGATCAAGACCCGCGCGCGCTGGCATGCGCACGCGAAAATCTCACGCGTCTGGGCTTGGCGCAGGTCGAGCTATTACAGGCCGATCTGTTTCCGCCGGGCCGTGCTGCGCTGATTGTTTGTAATCCGCCGTGGCTGCCGGCCCGCCCGAGCTCGCCGATTGAACATGCGGTGTACGATCCTGAAAGCCGCATGCTGCGCGGTTTTTTACAGGGATTGCCTGCACATTTGACGCCGGACGGTCAAGGCTGGTTGATTTTGTCCGATTTGGCCGAACATCTGGAATTACGCTCCCGTGAAAGTTTGATGGCGATGTTTGCCGAGGCCGGATTGCGTGTGATCGAGAAACACGACATTCGTCCGCAACATCCGCGCGTCAGCGATACCGAGGACGTCTTGCATCAAGCGCGCGCGGCTGAAGTAACATCGCTGTGGCGTTTGGCGGTAGTTTAAATTTTTGAAGGATGACAATGAGTACCTATGATTACGACTTGTTTACGATCGGCGGCGGTTCCGGCGGCGTGCGTGCGAGCCGCTTTGCAGCGGGATACGGTGCGCGGGTAGCGTTAGCTGAGAAGCAGTATCTGGGCGGTACTTGCGTCAATGTCGGTTGTATCCCAAAAAAGTTGATGTCCTATGCGGCGCATTTTCGCGATGACATGGAAGATGCCAAGGGTTTCGGCTGGCAAATCGGCCAGACGCATCACGATTGGGCTGCATTGATTGCCAACAAAAATCAGGAAATCGAGCGGCTGAACGGCATCTATCGCAATTTGCTCAACGGCTCGGGCGTTGAAATATTCGAAGCGCATGCAAGCATAGAAGACGCGCATACCGTGATTGTCAACGGCAAGCGCATTACCAGCCGTTATATTTTGATTGCGACCGGCGGTCATCCGACGCTGCCGGAATTGCCCGGCAAACAGCACGGCATTACCTCCAACGACTTTTTTTATCTGCCGTCATTGCCGCCGCGCGCGATCGTGGTCGGCGGCGGTTATATCGCGGTGGAGATGGCGGCCATTCTAAACGGCCTCGGCAGCCAGGTCACACTGGTGCATCGCGGGCCGCAATTGCTGCGCACGATGGATGCCGATCTGGGGCGCTTTCTGGCCGTCGAAATGGAGAAAAAAGGGATCAAGGTACGTTGCAATACCTTGATTGAGGCCTTGACCGCGGATGGCCACAATAAGCAATTGCGCCTGAAGAATGGAGATGAAATCGACGCGGACTGCGTATTGTTCGCCACCGGCCGTCATGCCAATACAGAAAAACTGGGACTGGAAAGCGTCGGCGTCAAAATGAAAGAGGATGGCGCGATCGTGGTCGATCAACACTTCTGTACCGATGTGCCGTCGATTTATGCCGTGGGCGATGTGATCGACCGGATGGCGTTGACGCCGGTTGCGCTTGCCGAAGGCATGGTGGTTGCATCGGCGCTGTTTCAGGACGGCGGGCGCAAGATCTCGTATGAAAATATTCCGACGGCCGTATTCAGCCATCCGAATGTCGGCACCGTTGGTTTGACAGAAGCCGAGGCACGCGCAAAATTCGGCGAGATCAAGATTTTCAAAAGCGAATTCAAACCGCTCAAGCACACACTGAGCGGTTCCGGCGAATGTGCATTAATGAAAATCGTGGTCGATGCCAAAAGCGATAAAGTGCTCGGCGTACATATGGTCGGCGCGGATGCCGGCGAAATCATGCAGGGCTTCGCGGTGGCGTTGCAATGCGGCGTCACCAAAGCGCAATTCGATGCGACGATCGGCATTCATCCGACCATCGCCGAAGAGTTCGTGACGATGCGCACGCCGGTGTGAGGCCTGTGATGCCTGTCTGATTGCGCGCTTCAGCGCGACAGGCTGAAACCGATGCGAAATTGCGGCGTCTCTTTCTGGTTGTAATTAAGCAGGCTCTCGCCGTAGCCGTAAAAATATTCTGCGAACAAATAACCTGCGGCGCCCGGAATCAGCCGTGACAGCGGATAGCTGAGCTGATTGTCGGCGCTGCCGGCATTGCGGTTCCTGCCCTTGCGCAGCAGCGTCGACAATCCAATGCCATCTGGCTTGCCGAAACTGATCTTCAGATCGACGTTGCCGCGATAATCGGCAATGTCCGGGTTATCGCTCAGCGACCCCAGATAGGTATAAATCTTGGGTGCTACGGTCAAATGATAATTGTCGAGCTTGCCGAAAGAAATACTCGGTTCCACAAAGGCGATGTTCAGACTGCGGGATTTGATGCCGTCCTGGCCGTTCGATTCATGTTCGAGGCCGGTGGCCAGCGATACGCGGCTGATGGAGTGGTTGGTCATACCCAGATCCGGCAGAAAATAAAACAGGCTGGGACGGTAATTGGTATCCCGGAACGGCGACGACGGCGCTTGCAAATCCCATATCGAAAATTGCGTATAACCGAAATACAGGTTATCGATCGGGCCGCGTGAGCGCGGATCGTCCGGTTGAAAAATCCGATATTTGAAACTGAGCTGGAATTTGGCGCTGACATCGCCGCCGCTGTTGCCGATGATGAAATAGGTCGGGTCCTTGAATGAAATGCGGGAGGCATTGAGCAAATCCACGGCGCCCGGTGGCGCAACGACAGGCGGGTCGTTGGCGGCAATAGCCGGGGCGGCGCTGTCGTTGCTTTGCGGCAATTCGCCCAGAGCCGGGTTCGGGCGCACCAGCGTTACCAGAATGGCGGCGGCATCGTAATCGACCGGTTCGATGCGCACGATGCCGCGCAGCGATGGCGGCAGCGTGCCTGCATAACTGACTTTGCGATATTCGCCTTGCGCCAGTCGGATCGTCGAACTGCCGGCGTCGATGCGTTGCAGCACCAATTGCGCCGGCGCTGTCATGTCGGCCGAAGCCGATACTTTCAGCGTATCGGGAATTTGATACTGATCGCCGCCGGCGTCATCGCCGAACAGCAGTGTCAGCACCAGCGGTTTGCTCGCGTCATACTGTTTGGCCGGTTGCAGTAGCGCCACGCCGGCGCATGCCTGCTGTGCAAACAGCGTGGCGGCAACGGTAAAAATGCCGCGCGAAAGTAGTACGTAGAGTGCGCATAACTTTGGTATGCGCAAAGTGCCGAGGCGCTGCTGTGATGCTGTGGAGCGTCTATTCATGGCGCTTTACTGGGGGTGTTTGATCGGAGTAGACGCGCCTGGAAACGTGCGCCCGGGGGAAATCTGCAGTAGGACAAGCGATGATTCTAAAGGTTGCGGCTTGCCGCGTCTTACTTTTTCCTGAAAAGTTCTGTCATTTGACTCCGCATGGCTTATTGCAGAAGCGCAATAATGCTATATTCATCACGTTTTTACGTGCCATTACCTTGAAACAGTTTTTATTGCTTTATAGCGTCGGCTTATAACATCAATTTATAGCGTCGGTTCAGCATCGGTTCACAGCGTCATTTATCGCTTCATCTCTTGTATATATGCATCAACCAATATTTGAATTGTTTACCGATTCTGAAGCGATGCTGGCGCACAGTTACGATCACCGTATTGTCATCATCTCGATATTAGTGGCGATGCTTGCGTCTTATACTGCGCTGGATATGGCTAATCGTATTGCGATCAACCACAATACGGCAGCGCGCTGGTGGCTGGCCGGCGGCTCGCTGGCAATGGGCATCGGCATCTGGTCCATGCATTTCATCGGCATGCTGGCGTTTCGCTTGCCGATTTCGCTGAGTTACGATATTTGGCTGTCCTTGTTGTCGCTGCTGGTGGCGGTGCTGGTATCGGCGTTCGCGCTGTGGCAAGTCAGTTTGCCGGCGTTGCCGCTGCACCGTTTGATGCTCAGTGCGGTTGCGATGGGCGCCGGCATCGCCGCGATGCACTATATCGGCATGGCATCGATGCGCATGTCGCCCGAGGTAATTTACGATCCGCGCTGGTTTGCTCTATCGTTGCTGGTCGCCGTGGGCGCGGCCGGCGCCGCATTGTGGATCGCCTTCCACTTGCGTCAAAACATCAAACAAGGCCGGCTCGCACGCGCGGCCGCGGCCGTGGTGATGGGACTGGCCATTGCCGGCATGCATTACATCGCAATGGCAGCCGCGCATTTCCCGCTCGGCAGTATTTGCAGCGCTGTCGCCGATGGTATTTCGCCAGACTGGCTGGCGGTAGTGATCGTGATCGGCACTTTGGCCATACTGACCATTGCGCTGCTGACGTCGGTGCTCGATGCCCGCCTGGAAACGCGCACTGCGAAGCTGGCGCATTCTCTGGCGCGCGCCAATCTGGAACTGACGCAGCAGGCGCTGCACGATGGCTTGACCAAGCTGCCGAATCGCATGTTGTTTGAAGACCGGCTGGATCGGGCGATCCAGAATGCGATACGGGAGCGGCGCCACTTCGCGCTGATGTTCATCGATCTGGATGGTTTCAAGGGGATCAATGACGGACTGGGCCACCATGTCGGCGATTTATTGCTGATCGAGGTAGCGCGCAGTATTCGGAGCATGATGACCGGCGGCGATACTGTGGCCCGTCTGGGCGGCGACGAATTTGTGGTGCTGGTTGATGTGGCGCAGCCCGAAGATGCGGCACAGGTGGCCGATAAGCTGGTGACCCTGATTGGGCAGCCGTTCATGATCGAATCGCATGCACTGCAAATCTCGGCCAGTATCGGGATCGCCATTTATCCGGAGGACGGCGTCAATCGTCACGAAATGCTGGTTAATGCCGATGCGGCGATGTATTACACCAAGCGCAGCGGCCGTAACGGCTATCATTTTTTCGCGCCGTCGATGAATGCGAACGCCCATCATCAGTTGCAATTGCTGCACGATATGCGGCATGCCATCGAACACAAAGAATTCGTGGTGCACTATCAACCAAAATTCGCCGCTGCCGATGGACGCGTACTGGGGGCGGAAGCGTTGTTGCGCTGGGAACATCCGATACGCGGTCTGTTGCCGCCGGACGAGTTCATTGCGCAGGCGGAGAAATCCGGATTAATCGTTCCGATCGGCGAATGGGTGCTGGATCAGGCCTGTGCGCAAATGCAGAAATGGCTGGAATTGGGTCATCACGATTGGAAGATGGCAGTCAATTTATCCGCCGTGCAATTCGCGCATGAAGGTTTGCTGGAAGTCGTCAAGGACACGCTGGCGCGGCACAATCTGCCGCCGCACTGTCTCACGCTGGAGGTAACGGAAACGACGGCAATGAGCGATGTCGAGGCCAGCATGATGACGCTGGAAAAAATTGCCGCGCTGGGTATCGATATCTCCATCGACGATTTCGGCACCGGCTATTCCAGCTTGCTTTATCTGAAGCGCTTGCCTGCCAATGAGTTGAAAATCGATCGCGGCTTTGTGCGCAATCTGGCGCAGGGTTCGGACGATGAGGCGATTGTGGCGGCGGTGGTGGCGTTGGGGCGCGCGCTTAATCTGAGGATCGTGGCCGAAGGTGTGGAAACCATGGCGCAACAACGATTTCTGGATGACGCCGGCTGCGATGCCTTGCAGGGATTTTTGCTGGGGCGTCCGATGTTGCCGGATCAGTTTATCGAAGCGGTTACTGTGATCAAGGGGGCCGAGGAGGTTGAGGAGATTACGATAGCGGCGTTGATACCGCAGTTGTTGTAATCCGTTCAGTTACGGCGCCGTCAGGTGCGGTGTGGCGGGATTTTGTGCTCCGTTCGTGTCATTCCGGCGGCCTGCGGCCACCTCCCTTCTTT
>JAQGNR010000191.1 GCA_028291765.1 Herbaspirillum sp. | reverse complement strand
AAAGAAGGGAGGTGGCCGCAGGCCGCCGGAATGACACGAACGGAGCACAAAATCCCGCCACACCGCATCTGACGGCGCACCCTGACGGCACCTTAACTGAACGGCATTACAGGGACGCGCGCATTTTTCTGCATTCTTGTGCAGCGCACTTAAAAAATGCATCCAAATGGCGCATCGATCGACTTATTTTGGTGCTCTTGCGGGCGACCCCTTCCGACCAAACAGAATGAATCGACCGCTTCCCCCCCTCAAGCCTGTCCGACGACACCCGCGACCAGATAATTCATTGCATCGAGCGTGTCTGTCCGCTCCTCCACCATGCCGGCAGGAATCACGATGGCGCCCTTGTTATCTTTCAACGGCCCTTTGAAGATCGGGTATTTCCCAGCCAGCATGCGGGTTCTGATATCGTCGGCATTGGCCTTGGCGGCGGCGCTGACCGCCGAACCGTAGGTCGAGTTTTTGACGAATCCTTCCTTCAGGCCGCCGCGCATGTAACTTGTCATCGGCTTGCCCTGCTGTATCTCCTTGATATAAGTGGTATCCGGCGCGGACCAATCCCATTCGGTGCCGGTGAGATAGCCTTTCGGCGCCAACTTCGCCAGGCTGACGTAGTTGCCGCAGCTCATCACGCCGCGCCGCTCCGCAGTCTCGACCACTACCCGCGGCGACTGTGAGTTGCAGGTCAATACGTCGCAGCCCTGTTCGATCAGGCTGTTCGTCGCTTCGGCTTCCTTGATCGGCAGCGACCAGTCGCCGGTGAAGATGACATGCGTGGTGATCGAAGGATCTACCGACTGCGCGCCGAGCGTGAAGGCATTGATGTCGATCAACACTTGCGGCACCGGCTTGGCCGCAACCCAGCCGAGCTTCTTGCTCTTGCTCATATGGCCGGCAATGACGCCGTCGAGATACATGGTCTGCTCGAAGCGGCCGAAGTAACTGCTGACATTGGCCGGATGCTTGCCCTTGGTCCACACACCGCAATGCGCAAACCGCACATTCGGATATTTTTCCGCGACCTTCAGGACATGCGGATCGAGATAACCAAACGAGGTGGCAAACAGCAGCGTGGCGCCGTCCTGCACGATCATGGCTTCCATGGTTTGCTGGGCCGCGAATGTCTCCGGCACGTTTTCTTCCTCGATCACCTTGACGCCGGGCATCTTCTTGATGCTCGCCGCCGCCTGCGCATGCGCCTGGATATAGCCGAAGTCGTCGCGCGCTCCCGGATAGATGAAACCGACGGTGAGCTTTTCACCGGCTGCCTGCGCCAATTGGAACGGCAGTGTGCTGCCGAGCGCAATGGCGCCGGTGCTCTTGAGGAAGTTGCGGCGATTATTTTTGTTCATGTTTCTGCCCCTTTTTAAATAATTAAAATAAGAAAACAGTAGTTGCCTCAATCTCTGCTTCAATCCCTGCTTCAGTCCCCTCGGCCGGGGAAAATGCTCTTCTTGATAATGGCGTGCACGCCCCAATTGCCGTCCACGACTTGCGTTATGCCGAAATCTGCGGCCACCGACATGAGCGCGATGGCTTCGTCTTCACTTAAGTTTTTTGTCGTCATCAGGAAGTGCCGCATCTTGTGATAAGCGTCACGCATTGCAAGGTCGATCGAAGACTTCTGAAAGATCGCATTCTGCGCATCCGGCCCCAGTTCGGCCAGGTAATTGGCATAGCTGAAGCCGTGCACCAACCATTCATCCTGCGTCTCAAGCAACGGATAGTGGAGATCGGCCAGCGGCGTTCCGGGCAACGTGGCCTGCTTATGCAAAATAAGCTGGAAAACGCCCGTGAGCGAACATTCGATCGCCGTGCCGCACAGTTCGGCGTCGCCTTGCGAAGCATGCGGATCACCGACTGAAAATAATGCACCCGGCACGGATACCGGATAGTAGATTGAAGCGCCCTTGCCGATGCGCCAATTGTCGATGTTGCCGCCGGTGTAGCTCGGTGGAACCGAATTGACCAGATCGGCTTCCGCCGGCGCGACGCCCATCACGCCGAAGTGCGGACGGATCGGCACCCGGATGTCTTTTAGTACATTGTGGTTCTTCGTGATCGTCGCATGATCGACCGGCACCCCGGGATAATCCATGATCGCATGCGTCACGCCGAACGGGTCTGTCTGCGGCGTCCAGCGGAAGTTATAGACCGCCCGCGCCCAGTTGCGTTCGCCGCTGGCATCCAGTTCGAAGATGGTGACCACCTCGCGCTTTTTCGGCTCTTCCAGCGTGTCGCCATAATGGAACCCCCACCACCCCGCGGCATTGCTGCCGAAGGTTTTCCCCTTATATTGCGGATTGCCGCTCGGGCGCGGCGTAACGTCCAGAATACGCACTTCGAGTATGTCGCCCGGCTCGGCGCCCTTGATCGCCACCGGCCCGGTGCAGATGTGCGCGCCGAGACCGCCGCCGGCGCCTACTTTACTATCCATCGGACCGACACCGCGGCGGTCCACGTTCTTCTTCTTGGCGTCCCAGTAAAAGACACTTTCGGCGCCAGGATCGCCGCGAACCATGCGTTCGGCATCGTCATTTGCCTGATGAGTCAGCGTCTCGATGGTGACAATGTCGCCCGACTCCACTTCGATCAGCGGCGCTAATGAACGGCTGAAAAAACCCCAATGCACGGTTTTTTCGTTTGCCGGAAGGTAGTAATGGCTAGCCGGCATGGCCGCAGTACTCTGCGCCGACGCGTTCGACGTCATGCCGAGTGATCCGGCCGATACGGCAGCACCGCCAACTGCGAAGTCCGCCTTGAGGTCGCGCTGGGCTTGCTCGAACTCTTCTTTTATTTCCGGTTTTTCGTTGTGTGAATGATGGCTGCAGCCTGTCGTGCAATGATGATCCGTCATAAATTTTCCGTGGTTGTGGTGTTATGTTGTTGTGCTGTAAATGTGGGCGGCGCTCAGCGTTGCTCGGGAATACCGGCAATCAAATCTATTTCAACCAATGCACCGACTGCCAGGCCGGTCACGCCGACGCAAGTCCGGCTCGGCAGCGGCCCGGAGAACCATGTTTTGTAATCCGCGTTGAACGCTTCGTAGTCATCGAACGAGGTGAGGTAGACCCGGATCATCAGGCCGTCGTCGAGCGTCAGGCCGAATTGTTTCAGGACTGCTTCGAGGTTGCGGCGCACCTGATTACTCTGGACCACCACATCGCCCTCCACCAACTTCCCGGTTGCGGGATCGGTAGGCATCTGCCCGGTGACGAAGAGCTGGTTGCCCCACTGCGTAGCGTGGGAAAACGGCCCGACCTGTTGCGGCACGTTGTCGGCTGGGCTGAAAGAAAATGATTGTTTTTTAAGTGTCATAGCGCAAAGAGTGGGTTGGCGTCAGGGTTGGCGTCATTTCCCATGACGCTAAGGAAACGGGCAGTAAGCGGGTTCTTCGGCCGGCTCAGCACTTCGGCGGTGGGACCGTCCTCCGCCACCACGCCGCCGCTCAGGAAGACGACGCGGTTCGCCACTTCCTTGGCGAACCGAAGCTGGTGCGTAGAGATAATCATGGTCAGGCCATCCTCGACCGCCAGTTTCTGAATTACCTCCAGCACTTCATTGACCAGTTCCGGGTCGAGCGCAGAGGTGGGTTCGTCGAGCAGCAGCACGCTCGGCTGCGGCGCCAGCGCGCGGGCGATCGCGACGCGCTGTTGCTGGCCACCTGATAGATGGCGTGGCAGCGCATGAGCACGATGCAGTAATCCGACGCGCTCGAGCAATGCCAGCGCGCGCTGCCTGGCCTCATCTTCCGGCACGCCATGCACCCACCGTAGCGGGCCGGCAATGTTTTCCAGCGCCGTGAGGTGCGCGAACAGATTGAAGTGTTGGAACACCATGCCAACGCCATAGTGCGCGCGCTGGCGCGCCACCTCGCGCGGCGTCAGGGGCCTGCCGTCATCGGCGAACCCGACGCGCTGCCCATGGACGTGAACGTCGCCGCCATTCCATGCCTCGAGGCGATTGATGCAGCGAAGCAAGGTGCTCTTGCCCGAACCACTTGGGCCGAGCAGCGCAACCACTTCGCCCGGCCGCACCTTCAAGTTCAAGCCGGAAAAAATTGTTTGGTCGCCGAATCGCTTGCTCAGATTCTTTACCTCCACCATCATCTCGCCGGGTGCGACGCTTGCGCGCGGTGCAGTCATCGCGATTGATGAGACGCCTTTCGCCACGGGGATTGCATCGTCAGTGCCTGCTCCAGCCGCGCCTTTACGTAGCGCGGCAAGGCGGCGCAGGAGTGGGTGGCTGGACGCTGCGCGATCGAGATCGAACACATATTCGGCCAACAATTGCAGCCCGGTGACCGCGCCCGCCAGAATCAGATATAGCAGGCCGGAGGCAAAGAAGACAGAGAAGAAGTCGAACGTCGACGAGGCAAGCTGGGTGCTGCGCAGCGTCAGTTCCTGGACCGAGATGAACGAGGCCAGCGAAGAGTTTTTCAGCGCGCTGACGGCCTCGTTGCCGAATCCGGGGATCATATTGCGCAGCGCCTGCGGCGCCACGATATGCCGCATCAATGTGAAGGGCGACATACCGAGCGCCTCGCCGGCCAGGACCTGGCCACGGTCGACGCCGCGGATGCCGGAGCGCAGCATCTCGGCAATGAACGGTGCTTCATTGCACGCCAGCGCGATGCCGGCCGAGAGCAGCGCCGACATCTTGATGCCAATGAGCGGTAGTGCATCGTAAAAGAACACCATCTGCAAAATCAATGGGGTTCCGCGAAAAATTACGGCATACAGCCGCGCCGAGCCCGATATCAGGCGGTAGCGCGCCATCTGCATGCTGGCCAGGATGAGACCCAGCACCAGGCCGCCTAGCAGCCCGATGCAGGTAACGCCTACCGAAAGGGCGACCCCTT
>JAQGNR010000187.1 GCA_028291765.1 Herbaspirillum sp. | reverse complement strand
TCACAAACACCCGTTCGTCCTGAGTAGGGCAAAGCCCGTATCGAAGGATCACCTCCGAGGTAAAACTTAAAGGATGCCCACACAAAATTAAAACTGCAGTATTAATTTACTGCTTACTATCCTTCACATTCTCCAATTTATCGAATTCGACATTAGCCAACTCCCCGTTGACCTTCTCGACCCGGCGTATATAAACCGTTTGCACGATATCGCGCGTTTGCGGATCGATCATGATCTGGCCGCGCGGGCTGTTCAACTTCATGCCTTTCAGGATCGCCATCGCTTTTTCACCGTCGATCTTGCCGTTCAACTGCTTGCTGACCTGATAAATCGCCGCCATGCCGTCATAAGCGCCGACAGCCATGAAATTGGGCCGGCCGACGCCCGGATTGGTGGCCTCGAATTGCTTCAGGAAAGCCTTGTTTTCCGGTGAGTCGTGCGCCGCCGAATAATGAAAGCTGGTGATCACGCCCAATGCAACATTGCCCATCACCGGCAGTACGTGATCGTCGGTCAGATCGCCGGTGGCAATGACTTTGATGCCCGCTTCGGCCAGCCCGCGTTCGCGATACGATTTCATGAACGCAATGCCTTGCTCGCCGGCCGGCACGAACACGAATACGGCTTGCGGTTTGACATCCTTGATACGCTGCACATACGGCGCGAAATCCGGATTGGTCAGCGGCACGCGGATCGATTCGACAATCGTGCCGCCGCCGTTCTGCAGCGTGGTTTTGAATGTGGTTTCCGCATCGATGCCCGGCCCGTAATCGGCCACCAGCGTGACGACTTTCTTGATATTGTTATTCAGCGCCCAGGTTGCGATCGGCGCCGAGACTTGCGGCAGCGTCATTGAAAAGCGGGCGATGTAGTCCGATTTGGTGGTGATGATCGAGGTCGCCGCATTCATGATAATCATCGGCTTTTTCGCCTGCTCGGCGATCGGTGCGACCGCCAGCGCTTCCGGCGTCAAGCCGAAGCCGGCCAGAAAATCGACCTTGTCGCGCACGATTAACTCCTGCGCCAGGCGCTTGGCGATTTCCGGTGAAGGGCCGGTGGTGTCTTTAACGATGATTTCGATTTTTTTGCCGGCAACGCTGCTGCCGTTTTGCGCCATATACGTTTTGATGCCGGCTTCCATCTGTTTGCCATAGTCGGCAAACGGCCCCGAAAAGGCCGCGATCAGACCGATTTTGATAGTCTCTTGCGCTTGCGCGCCGATGGCTGCGAACATCAATGCTGCAGCTATGAGCGGTAATGAGAGTTTCTTTAAAATCATTTTTTTGTCTCCATAAGAACTGGCTAAGAACGGACCAAAAACAGATTAAAACAACCGGTAATCGTCTACGTGATAATCCGGTTCATGGCAATAATACAGAAAGTTCTTCCGAACCCTTCAATAAAACCGGCAGAATTTCAGTTTGCATCTGGCGCTTGCTGACGCGGGCCGATTGCACACCGACATTCAATGCCGCCACCACCTTGCCGGAAGCGCCGCGCACCGGCACGGCAATCGAACGCAGCCCGACTTCCAGTTCTTCATCGATGATCGCAAAACCGGCGCTGCGCACTTCCAGCAGAATTTCCCTGAGCCGCTTCGAGGACACCACCGTGCGGTCGGTAAAGGCGCGCAATTTGACGGTATCGAGATAATGTTTCAATTCAGCATCAGGCAAATGCGCCAGCAGCACGCGGCCGAGCGAGGTGCAGTAAGCGGGCAAGCGGCTGCCGGTATTGAGCGCGACCGACATCACGCGCGATGTCGCGGCCCGCGCCAGATATAGGATTTCAGTTTCGTCCAGTACCGCCAGCGAACAGGATTCATTGAGTACGCGGCTGATGTTGTTCAGATACGGTTGCGCCGATACCGTCAGCGGCGTCGATGATAAATAAGAATAGCCCAAGGTCAGGATTTTCGGCTTCAGCGAAAAATTGTTCATTTCAGCACCGGCATAGCCGAGTTGCCGCAGCGTATGCAGGCAGCGCCGGACGGCGGCACGCGGAATGCCGGTCTTCTGGCTGATTTGCGCGATCGTCAGCGTGCGGCGTTGATCGCTGAAAGCCCTGATCACCGCCAGCCCGCGCGCCAGCGAGGTCATGAAGCTGGGATCGGTCATGGCGTCGATTTCTTCTGCAATCGTCATTGCGGCGGCCGGTGTTGGCTGTGTTTTGGATACTTTGTTTGAGGAAGTCATGGTGATGTGGGTCGTATTGGACATAAAAGTGTTCGGCCATCGCACACATTCCGGCGCACGTTGTTGACGTTGGCAAATGCTTGTCGCTACACTGCGCCCAGAGATGTTCGAAAAACAGACATTAGTGCGTTTATCGAACACCGTCAATCTTCTTATTTAGAACCCTTAGAACCCTGTTTTAGAACCAATTTCTCGGAGAAACGAGCGTGATCGATAAAACCTTTGAGTCGTTGCAAGCTGCAGTAGCCGACATCCATGACGGCGCCACCGTCATGATCGGCGGCTTTGGCAACGCAGGCATGCCGGCGGCCTTGATCGATGCGCTCATCGATAGCGGCGCGCGCGAGCTGACCATTGTCAATAACAATGCCGGCAACGGCGACACCGGGCTGGCGGCCTTGATCAAAGCCAGGCAAGTCAGAAAAATCATCTGCTCTTTCCCGCGCCAGGCCGATTCCTGGCATTTCGATAAGCTCTACCACGCCGGAGAAATCGAGCTGGAATTGACGCCGCAAGGTAATCTGGCCGAGCGCATTCGCGCCGCCGGCGCCGGCATCGGCGGTTTTTTTACGCCGACCGGTTACGGTACGCTGCTCGCCAAAGGCAAGGAAACCCGTCTGATCGATGGCCGGCACTATGTGCTTGAAGCGCCGATCCATGCCGATTTTGCGTTGATCAAGGCGCTGCGCGGCGACCGTTGGGGCAATCTGGTCTATCGCATGACCGCACGTAACTTCGGACCGATCATGGCCTCGGCGGCCAAATGCACCATCGCGCAGGTCAGCGAAATCGTGCCGCTCGGCGCGCTCGATCCGGAAAACATCATTACCCCGGGTATTTTCGTTCAGCGGGTGGTGCTTCAATCAGTGCTTCAATCACAGGGAGCAAAATAATGAAACGCTTTAACCGCGATCAAATCGCTGCGCGCGTCGCCGCCGATATTGCCGAAGGCGCCTATGTCAATCTGGGCATCGGCTTGCCGACTAAAGTAGCCAACTATCTGCCGGCTGACCGTGAAATCTTTTTGCACAGCGAAAACGGCTTGCTCGGCATGGGGCCGGCGCCGGCGCCCGGCGAGGAAGACGATGACCTGATCAATGCCGGCAAGCAGCCGGTCACTTTGCTGCCGGGCGGATCGTATTTTCACCATGCCGATTCGTTTGCGATGATGCGTGGCGGCCATCTGGACATCTGCGTGCTGGGCGCGTTCCAAGTCTCGGCCACCGGCGATCTGGCAAATTGGCATACCGGCGCGCCGGACGCGATTCCGGCAGTCGGCGGCGCGATGGATCTGGCATTGGGCGCAAAGCAGGTATTCATCATGATGGAACATCAGACCAAGAGCGGCGAGAGCAAAATCGTGCCGGCCTGCACTTATCCGATTACCGCTGTCGGCTGCGTCAGCCGTATCTACACCGATCTGGCGGTCATCGATGTGACGGCCGACGGTCTGGTCGTGCGCGAAATTCTGGCGGATATCTCATTTGAGACCTTGCAGGAAATTACTGTAGTGCCATTGAAAAGAATGGCATCCTGATCGAATCGACGTGTTTTTGAAACCTTTTTCGAAACCTTTTTCGACAATACGAAATATGGAATATTCACAATGACTTCAGCTACTGCCACGCAAGCTTTTATCTGTGACGCCATTCGCACCCCGATCGGGCGCTACGGCGGCACACTCAAGGATATCCGCCCCGACGATCTAGGCGCATTGCCGATCAAGGCGCTGATGACGCGCAATCCGGCGGTCGATTGGTCGGCTCTGGACGATGTGATTTTCGGTTGCGCCAATCAGGCCGGCGAAGACAATCGCAACGTGGCGCGCATGTCGGCGCTGCTGTCGGGCCTGCCGGAAAATGTGCCCGGCTCCACGGTGAATCGTCTATGCGGTTCAGGCATGGATGCGGTAGGCAGTGCCGCCCGCGCCATCCGTTCGGGCGACACCGGCCTGATGATCGCCGGCGGCGTCGAATCGATGACCCGCGCGCCGTTTGTCATGGGCAAGGCTGACAGCGCATTCTCGCGCAACGCCGCCATCTTCGACACCACGATCGGCTGGCGTTTCATTAATCCTTTGATGAAAAAGCAGTATGGCGTCGACGCCATGCCGGAGACCGGTGAAAACGTCGCCGTCGATTACAACATCAGCCGCGCCGATCAGGATTTGTTTGCCTTCAACAGCCAGACCAAAGCCGCCGCGGCGCAAGCCGCCGGCTATCTGGCGCAGGAAATCGTGCCGGTTGAAATCGCCCAGAAAAAAGGCGAGTCTATCGTTTTCGCGCAGGACGAACATCTGCGTTTGTCGAGCCTGGAGGTGCTGGCCAAGCTCAAAGGCGTGGTGCGCCCGGACGGCAGCGTCACCGCCGGCAATGCCTCCGGCATCAACGATGGCGCTTGCGCCTTGTTGCTGGCCAACGAAGCGGCCGCCGCCCGTCACGGTTTGACGCCGCGCGCACGCATTGTCGGCATGGCCACCGCCGGCGTCGCGCCGCGGGTGATGGGCATCGGCCCGGCGCCGGCAACGCAAAAGCTGCTGCAACAACTCGGCATGACCATCGATCAGATGGATGTCATCGAATTGAACGAAGCGTTTGCTTCGCAAGGTCTGGCGGTATTGCGCCAACTGGGCGTGGCCGACAACGATCCGCGGGTCAATCAATACGGCGGCGCAATTGCGCTGGGCCATCCGTTGGGCATGAGCGGCGCGCGTCTGGTGACCACCGCGATGTATCAACTGCATCGCACCGGCGGGCGCTACGCCTTGTGTACGATGTGTATTGGTGTGGGGCAGGGCATTGCTTTGATGATCGAACGCGTTTAAGCCCGCTGTCATGCTGATCAATTTCATCGGCGTGCTGTTCGACGGCATCGCCTATGGAAGTTTGCTGTTTTTGATTAGCGTCGGCTTGTCCGTAACCATGGGATTGATGAATTTCATCAATCTGGCGCACGGCGCGTTTGCCATGCTCGGCGGCTATGTCTGTGTGATGTTGCTGAGTCATTTGGGATTGCCGTTTTTATTGGCATTGCCGCTGGCGTTTATTGCCGCTGCAGTCGTCGGCGTGGTGCTGGAGCGCTTGTTGTATCGGCGTTTGTATCAGGCCAGCCCGCTCGATCAGGTCCTGTTTTCGATGGGCATGGTTTTCATGGCGGTGGCTGCGGCGACCTGGGTGTTTGGGCCGTCGCAACAACCGGTCGAATTGCCGGGCTGGTTGCGCGGTCAGGTCAGTTTGCTTGGCCTGGGTTTGAATCTGAATCTGAGTTTTGGGGCCTATCGTCTGTTTCTGATTGCCGTCGTGGCGCTCATTACCGGCGCTTTAGGTCTGCTGATGAGACGTACGCGTTTCGGCGCGCAGATTCGCGCCGCGGTCGATAACCGGCAAGCAGCGGCGGGGCTCGGGATCAACGTCGGGCGCGTGTTCAGCCTGACATTTGCGCTGGGTTCCGGGCTGGCGGGATTGGGCGGCGGACTCGGCATCGATGTGCTGGGGCTCGATCCGACCTTTCCGATTAAATACATGGTGTATTTTCTGTTGGTCGTGGTGGTCGGGGGCGCCGGCACGATCAGGGGGCCCTTGATTGCCGCGCTGATACTCGGCGTGGCCGATGTGACGGGTAAATATTATGTGCCCGGCGCCGGCGCGTTCGTGATTTATGCGCTGATGGTGCTGTTATTGATCCTGTTTCCAGCCGGTCTGACGGGGAGGCGCGTATGAGCGAACGCCATCAGTTTACAGACCTCCATAAACTGAGCGACGGCCGCTGGTCGCCGTATGAAATTCTTTTTTGGCTGTTGCCGATCGCTGCCTATTTTCTATTTCCCGGTTATTTGGTGCTGATCACGCAGATCATGATCGTCGGTCTGTTCGCGCTATCGCTGGATTTGATTCTCGGCTATGCCGGCATCGTGTCGTTAGGACATGCGGCGTTTTTCGGCCTGGGTGCGTATACCGCGGGCCTGCTGGCCGCGCACGGTTGGGGCGAGCCGCTCAGCGGTTTGCTGGCCGCTGCCGTGGTGGCCGGCGCATTCGGTTATGTCTGCAGTTTTCTGATCGTGCGCGGCACCGATCTGACGCGTTTGATGGTGACGCTGGGCATTGGTCTGATGTTGTTTGAAGCGGCCAACAAGGCGGCATTTATCACCGGCGGCGTCGATGGTTTATCGGGCATGGCGCTGAGCAATCTGTTGGGCGCATTCGAATTCGACCTGTTCGGTAAAACGGCTTATGTGTATGCGCTGACGGTGCTGTTTATTCTGTTTGTGATATTGCGCCGTTTGCTGCAATCGCCGTTCGGCCTCAGTCTGACCGGCATCCGCGAAGGCGGGCGGCGCATGCCGGCCATTGGCGTAAACGTCAATCGGAGGCTGGCGGCGATCTTCACCATCAGCGCGGCCGTGGCCGGCATCGCCGGCGCGCTGCTGGCGCAAACCACGCAATTCGTCGGACTGGAGTCGCTGTCTTTTTCGCGTTCGGCCGATCTGCTGATTATCCTGGTGCTGGGCGGCACTGGCCGCTTATACGGCGCGTTGATCGGCGCTGCCGTGTTCATGCTGGCGCAGGATTACATTGCCGGGCTGAATCCGGCTTACTGGCAATTCTGGATGGGTTTGCTGCTGGTCGTCATTGTGCTGTTCGCGCGCGGCGGCATTCTGGGCGGCATCGATAAATTGCGGCAAGCGATGGTGCGCCGCAACGATGCGCGGCGGAGGCCGTCATGAGTACGAGCGGCAATATTGATACGACGCTGCGCACTGAAGGCTTATCCCGGCAATGGGGGGCGTTCCGCGCCAATAGCGACATCAGCTTGCGCTTCGCGCCCGGCGCGCGCCATGCGCTGATCGGGCCTAACGGCGCCGGTAAAACCACGTTTATCAATCTGCTGAGCGGCGCGCTGGCGCCGAGCGCCGGCAAAGTCTATTTCGGCGAGCACGACATCACCCGTCTGGCGCAACATGAACGCGTCAAGCGCGGCATGACACGTACTTTCCAGATCAATACCCTGTTCGCCGGCCTGACGGTGCTGGAATCCGCGGTGCTGGCGATTTGCGAAAGACGCCGGCGCGGTTATGTCTGGCATCAGACTGTGGCCGGGCAGCGCGATGCAATCGACGAAGCGATGGCCCTGCTGACTTCGCTCAAACTCGATGGCCAGGCCGACAGCATTACCCGCAGCCTGGCTTACGGCAAGCAGCGCCTGCTTGAAATTGCGCTGGCGCTGGCCACGCAGCCCAAGGTCTTGCTGCTCGATGAGCCGGCGGCGGGTATTCCATCGGATGAGAGCCGTGAATTATTCGAAGTCATCGCGCAACTGCCGCGCGATGTCACGATTTTGTTTATCGAACACGATATGGGGCTGGTGTTCCGGTTTGCCGAACGCATTACGGTATTGGTCGGCGGCCGGGTTCTGACCGAAGGCACGCCGGCCGAGATCGCAGCCGATGCGCGGGTCAAGGAAGTTTATCTGGGCGAGGCGCAGCATGGGTGAGTTGCTGCGGCTCGATAGCGTTATTGCAGGCTACGGCGAATCGCGTGTGCTGGAAGAGGTGTCGTTCGCGTTGCACGAAGGCGAGAGCCTGGCGCTGCTGGGACGCAATGGGGTCGGCAAATCCACTCTGTTGATGACGCTGATGGGTTTGACCCAATTGCATGGCGGCGCCATTCGATGGCGCAGCGGCGATCTGGCACGCATGCCGACCTATCTGCGCGCCCATGCCGGGCTGGGCTGGGTGCCGCAGGAGCGCCTGGTATTTCCATCGCTGACGGTGGAAGAAAATTTGACCGTGGTGGCGCGTCCCGGGCTGTGGACGCTGGAAAAAGTGTATGCGATCTTTCCGCGGCTGCTGGAACGGCGCGCCAATATGGGGAATCAACTGTCCGGCGGCGAGCAGCAAATGCTGGCGATTGCGCGCGCGCTGATGGTCAATCCGCAGTTGCTGTTGCTGGATGAGCCGATGGAAGGCTTGGCGCCGATTATTGTGCAGGAATTGACGCGCGTTATCGGGGCGCTGATTAAAGAGCAGGGCATGGCTGTGATTGTGGTTGAACAGCATGCGCGGCTGGCGTTGGCGTTGACCGGGCGGGCGATTGTGCTTGATCGTGGGCGGGTTGTGCATGATTCGGCTAGCCGGGTTTTGTTGGATGATGTTGCGCTGTTGGATCGTTTGCTAACGGTGGCTTAATGTTTTACCTGTAGCGGTGACCCTTCGACAGGCTCAGGGCGAACGGATTTTTCTAAATTTTCACTAAACCCCGTTTAGCCTGCTGAGGGCGAACGGGGTTCTTTAAAATTTCACAAAACCCCGTTCGCCCTGAGCCTGTCGAAGGGTCACCACCGCAGGTAAAGCCTAAAGAAATTTACAACCCCGCAATAAACCCAATCACCGCATCATTAAACGCCTCCGGCTGCTCAATCGCACTGATATGCGAAGCCTGCTGCAACACCGTCAGCGCCGCGCCCGGAATCTTATCTGCCATGATTTGCGCCATCGCCACCGGCGTGCCTTGATCGAGATCGCCTGCGATGACCAGCGTCGGCGCAGAGATCAGCGCCAGCCGCGCAGTCGTATCGACAGTGCCGACAGCGTTGCAGCAGCCGATATAACCCGCCACATCGGTACTCAGCAAGCGCTGCCTGGCGCGCGCTACCGTCGCGTCGTGCTGGGCGCGGAAGGCCTCGTGGAAATAACGGCCCATCACGGTATCGGCGATGGCTGCCAGTCCTTGCGAACGCACGGTTTCAATTCGCTGCCGCCACACTTGCTGCCCGGCTTCCGGATACGCGGAAGTCGCATTGGCGATCACCAGCGCGCCGACCAGCGATGGATGACGCAAAGCCATTTCCTGCCCGACCATGCCGCCCATCGACAGCCCGATCCAGACCACCGGTCCGCTATCGAGTTCGCGTAGCAGGCGGGCGGCATCGTCGGCTAGGCTGGCGATGGTGTACATCTCGGCCGGCGCATCCGAGCTGCCGTGACCGCGATGGTCGTAAGTAATGACGCGGCAATCGGCCGATAACAGATTGGCCAGACTATCCCACATTGTCAGGTCCATGCCGAGCGCATGGCTCAGCACGACGGTGTGGCGCGGCGCTTTGCCGTTGCGGGGCTGCCGGATGGTGTAATGCAATGCCGGAATACTGGCGGTGCGGCCCGCCTTGCCGATGCCGGGGTGAGCGGTGTCGGCCGGCGCCAGCGGTTCCAGCGTGTAGCCGATTTCAGGCGCCAGTTCGCGCAGGATTTTCAATGCATGCGTGAAGGCGGTGTTGGCCGCCGGCACGCCAGAGTAGATCGCCGATTGCATTAATACTTCTTTCATTTCGTCGGGCGACATGCGGTCAACGCCTGTGGCCAGCAAGGCGGCGCGTACGTGCAGTTCGAATTCTTCCCAGCGGCCTAAGGCGATGGTGGTCGCCAAGACGATGATGCGGCGGGTTTTATGATCCAGGCCGGGACGTCCCCAGATTTCATTCCAGGCAAAACGCGTAATCAGATTCTGAAAATCGGCATTGAAATTATTGGCGCTTTTGACGGAACGGTCGACCCATTCATCGCCCAGCACGGCGCGACGATTTTGCATGCCGCGTTCAAAATTATGGTCCAGGGGATCGAAGCTCATTTGATTCCTTCATTACTGTTGCTTGATGGATTTTCCGGTAATTGCAAAGCCTGTTGCGCCGCTTGCAGTTGCTGTAATTGCCGCGTCGCCAGCGCTTGTGCCGGCGCTGAGGCGGCAACCGGATCGAATAGTTGCAGCAAGGCGGCGCGGTCTATCTTGCCGGCCAGGCGCGGATCGTTGTCTTGCGCCGCTGCCACGGCATCGGCCAGATGCATGCCCTCGGCCACGGCTTGCCGCGTCAGTTGCTCCATCAGGCTATGGGCGGCGGGCCGGCCGATTGCCGCAGCCAGATAAATTGACACCGCCTCCGCGAAAATCAAGCCTTGCAGATCGTCGATATTGTGCAGCATCCGTGGGGCATCGACTTGCAAACCATCGAACGCTTCGGTCAGTGCATTAAGTGCGCCATGCGCGCTCAAGAACAGGCCCGGCCATTCGGCCAGTTCGGCCTGCCAGTTGCCGAGGCCGCGTTCATGCTCCTGACCCATGTTCGCCAGCAAGGCCGCAGCGCGTTGCGGCGTGCGTCCGGCTGCGGCCAATGCGATCATCGCGGAGACCGGATTGCGCTTGTGCGGCATGGCCGATGAACCGCCGCGGCCGTGGCCGGACGGCTCCGCCAGTTCGGCGATTTCACCCTGCGCCATCAAGCTCAGATCGGTGGCGATCTTGCCCAGGCTGCCGACCAGTACCGCGACCTCCAGCCCCAGCCGGACCCATTCGTCGCGCTGGGTATGCCAGGCGGCCTCCGGTGCGGCAAGGCCCAGTTCCTGCGCCATGCGCTGCGCGACTGCCGGGCCTTTATCGCCCATGACCGCCAGCGTGCCGACGGCGCCGCCCAATTGCAATTGCAAGGCACGTGCCGACAGCGCCCGCAATTGACTGCGCGAGCGCAGCAAAGGTGCGGCCCAGCCGACCAGTTTGAAGCCGAAGCTGGTGGCTTGCGCCGGCTGCATCAGCGTGCGCGCCAGTACCGGCGTGGCCATATGCCGTTCGGCCAGTTTCAGCAGGCAATCGATCAGGCTTTGCAGCCCGCGATCGAGCAGCTGCAAGGCATCGCGCGTGGTCAATACCAATGCGGTGTCGATGACATCCTGGCTGGTGCTGCCCCAATGCACATGCGCCGCCGATTCGGTGTTGTACAGGGCGACGGTCTTGGTCAGCTCCTTGACCAGCGGAATGGCCAGGCTGCCGGCGCGGCGGCTGGCGCTGATCAATGCGGGGATGTCGTACAACTGGGCATTGCAAACGCTGCCGATGGCGCGCGCGGCGCTGTCGGGGATGATGCCTTCGGCGGCCTGGGCTTGCGCCAGCGCCGCTTCAAAGCGGAACATCGCCTGCACGACTGCGGCGTCGTCGAACACCGCAATCATCTCGCCGGTGGTCAGGAAACTGTCGAAAATCGAAACACTCATCGTGGCGCCTTTGGCTTGGTGCTGTGCTGCGTTGTTTTTTACTACGCGTAATCGAAAAAGACCGTTTCTTTTTCGGTCTGCATCCAGATGTCCCAACGATACTCGCGCTGGCCCAGCTTTTCGGCAATCAGTGTGGCGCGCCGCGCCGCCGGCACCTGGTTCAGGATTTCGGATGTGGCCAGTCCGGGATCGTCGGCCAGGAAGACGGCGCAGAACTGGTGCTTGACCAGGCCGCGCGCAAAGACGGTGACGAACATCACCGGCTTGCCTTGCATTGCCGGGGCCGGCATCGAAACTTCGAAGCGGTAGGCGCCGGCTTCATCGCTGGGCACACGGCGGAAACCCGGGAT
This sequence comes from Herbaspirillum sp., assembly GCA_028291765.1. Taxonomy (GTDB): domain Bacteria; phylum Pseudomonadota; class Gammaproteobacteria; order Burkholderiales; family Burkholderiaceae_D; genus Herbaspirillum. The sequence continues at coordinate 2,522 of JAQGNR010000187.1, read as the reverse complement.
CGCATGGCGCTTTTCGGCGGCGGCGGCTTCCGGCAGCCAGGCTTCGATCACGGCGTCGTCGATGGCGCGGCCGTCGCCGTCGCGGATCACGCCGCTGATTGTGATGGTCGGCACATCGCTGTCGACTTTGGCCGTGGCGTCAACGCACCAACGCCATGCTTCGTGCGAAAAAGGGCCGATGGTCTGGGAGGTGGTGATACAAGCGGTGATACAAGCGGTAATACCTTTGTTGGAAGTAGCAGTCATGGTGTTGATCCTATTGATCCATCGGTGTAGCGTTGCGTCCGCGTAATACGATATCGAATTCGTAGCCGAGCATTTTATCGTCGACGGTTTCGGCCAGGCTGTAGCGGGCGACCAGACGGTTACGTGCGGCGAGATCGGGCACGCTCTGGAAAATCGGGTCGTAGTCGAACAGCGGATCGCTGGGGAAATACATTTGCGTCACGATCCGTTGCGCATAGACGTTACCGAACATCGAAAAATGGATATGCGCCGGACGCCATGCCTTGGAGTGATTGCCCCAGGGATAAGGGCCGGGTTTGATGGTGACGAAGCGATAGCGGCCATCGCCATCGGTGAGCATTTTGCCGAGGCCGTAAAAATTCGGGTCCAGCGGTGCGTCGTGCTGATCTTTTTTGTGCCAGTAGCGGCCGGCCGAATTGCATTGCCAGACTTCCAGCAAAGAGTTGCGCACCGGTTTGCCGTCTTCGTCCAGCACGCGGCCGGTGACGACGATTTTCTCGCCCAGCGGTGCGCTTTGGCCGTGTGCGGTCAAGTCCATGTCGTGTGGCAGGATCAGTGCCGGTGTGGCGACCAGATTGGTGCTGACCGGCAGTGCGGTGCGTATGCGCAGCGGTGCCTGGGTAGGGCCGCGCTTGAGCGTGGATTGATAAGCGGGATAAATCAGTTCGGGAAAAATACCGTCTGCTACGGGATCGAATTTCATGCTTGTCTCCTGATTAGGGGCGGGTAGGGATGAGAACAATGCGTCTGGATCTTGTGCATCCTCGCCCGGGTGACGGCAATCATAGGAGCATGATTCGGGGCAATCAAGCGGGGGCATGCAGGTAATGGCTGTATATCGCACAATTTGTGCGAGAATCGCACAAATGAGTAAGAAAATCACACATTCAGCCGGTAATCCGCCTTTGGCGCTCTCGGCAGCAGGCATTGAGAGTGCATCGGCGCTGCCATTGCCATTGAAGCGCGATCTGATCGCCGGGCTCGAAAAGGGCTTGCAAGTCATCGAGGCTTTCGATCAGGAGCGTTCGCGTCTGACCATCAGCGAGGTGGCGCAGCGCACCGGCCTGACGCGCGCAGCGGCGCGGCGCTATCTGATTACGTTGACGCATCTCGGTTATATCCGTCAGCAGGACAAGCTCTTTTCACTGACGCCGCAGGTGCTTCGTCTCGGTCAGTCGTATCTGCATTCGGCGCGGCTGCCGCGCATCGCACAACCGCTGCTGTATCGGCTGGCGTATTCATTGCAGGAGGCGGCATCGGTGGGCGTGCTGGATCACGATCAACTGGTCTGCGTTGCGGCCGTCAGCGCCGGTCGGCTGGTCTCTGCGACTTTGCAGCCGGGTACGCGTGTCCCGGCATTTTTTACCGCTAACGGACGCGTATTGCTGGCGGCATTGCCGCAGCCGCAGATCGAGGATTTTTTAGAACGCCTGCAGCCGGAAGCGATCACTGTGCACACCATCGTCAACAAGGAACGGCTGTTGCTTGAAATCGCCCGCACGCGGGAGCAGGGTTATGCGATTGTCGATCAGGAACTGGAATTGGGTTTGCGCACGATTGCGGTGCCGGTCAGGGATTTTCGCGGCGAAACCGTGGCCGCCATCAATATCAGCGTGCATGCGGCGCGCATCGCGGTGGAAGATATCAGGGAGAGCTGCCTGCCGGCGTTGTTGAAGGTGCAGCTTGAGTTGGCGGCGTTGTTGTAAATGCAGAGCGCACATGAATGTCCGATGAAGATATCCGGACGTTGACAATTAAGCAGCGGCACGCATGAGTCTGGCGCGATCAAGCGGTTTCACCGTTGATAGTTTTGCTGGCTGTTGCCGGACCGTCCACAGATCGACAGCCTCTTGCATGCGCAACCAGCTTTCCGGTGTCGTCGCAAGCAATGTCGCAACACGAACCGCCATCTCGGGTGACAGCGCACGCTTTTCATGTAAGAGTTCCGACACGCTCAGGCGGCTTACGCCAAGCAACCGGGCAAATTCGGTTTGCGTCATTGCCAGCGCTGGCAATACGTCTTCCCGTAATACAGCGCCGGGATGCGTTGGGCGGCGGTTTTTATCTCGCAATGACTTCATTAGTGGTAATCCTCTAAATCAACGGGCCTGAAGTATATAGAGATATTTTCTTAATCAAACCCGTGACATCTTCTAATTGAATTTTGTGTGAGTACTTTTGAAATCCTTTAAGTTTTACCTGTAGAGGTGACCCTCCCTTCGACAGGCTCAGGGCTATCGGAAAACCACGGCCTGCGGCCTGCTCAGGGCGAACGG
>JAQGNR010000144.1 GCA_028291765.1 Herbaspirillum sp. | reverse complement strand
CCGTTCGTCCTGAGTAGGCCGCAGGCCGTGCCTTTCCGACAGCCCTGAGCAGCGCAGCGTGTCGAAGGGAGGATCACCTCCATCTCCAAATCCACTTAACTGAACGGCCCTAACCCGCTCTTCACTTCCAGCAAACCCCAATCTGCTGCGGCAGCCATGCCTCGGCGCTCAAGACATGCGCACCGTCCTGCGCTGCGTTGTCTACATTGAGCAGCGGTTCACTCTGCCTGATTTGCGCATCCTGCAATTCCTGCTGTTCCAGTAATGCCTGCTGCTCGCGCCGCCCCAAATCCACCAGCTGCTGCGCAATGCGCAGCACCGCATCCTGTCCTTCAAAGCGATAATGCACACCGATCCGCGTAACCTTTAACGCTGCCAATGCAGCCCGGGCTTCCGGAAAATCATCGATACCGAACTCGCGCGCACCGCTTTGGAAATCACCAATGAAATCGACCATCCCCTGCGCACCCCGGTAATGCCTGGTCAGCACCAATGCATCCAGTTTGATTTGCAACGCGACATCGCTGCATTGCCCGGCCGCCCATGCCAGGCTGGCGCTGACCGGAAAATTAAAATTGCGCAACTGATACGGCGCCGCCGCGCATTGCACCCTCAATACTGTCGCAAACGGCTTCGACAACGCGCCCGGATTAACGCTGGTCGGCAGCGCCGCAATCGTCAATTGCGCCGACTGCAACTTACCCTCATCCGTCTTCTGTTTGATAGCGGCCAGATCGCGTTCGATCTGTGCTTGCGCTTGCCGGTTCTCCACCGCAGCCGATGCCTGTTCGACCGCGTGGCTCTGTTGCGAAGCTGCTTGCGCGGCGCGCTTACCGGCAGCGTTATTGAGCATCGGCAGGAAGGCATTGGTAAACGGCACACTGTAACCGAGCGTGCGCACAATCCGGAAACGCTGCGCGTCGCGCTCCAGAAACGGCTTGGCGACACCATCGACGAAAGCCCAGAAGCTGCCCTTCTCGCCATATAACTGATCCTGCATCGCAGCGGTCGTCGGCGCGGCCTGCAGCGGCCATTGGACTTGCGCCTGCCACTGCTTTTGCAATTCGCAGGAAGCCTGCTGTTCGGTGTATGCCAGCACCAGATGCAACGGCCCTTCAATCAAGCGCCAGACCGCATCGTCCCCCGCTTGCGCATGACCGAGCAGTTGCTTGAGCTGGCGTAGATCATCGAAGGCCGCATGCACCGGCGACGGCTTCGCATCCTGGTTGCCGAAGGTATGGAAATCTGCGGCGATCGCATACGATTTCCCCTGCCCGCTCACCGTCTCGGCAGCCACCTTATCGACCGCGGCCAGGTAATGCGCCAAGAGCGCGTCGGCGCGCAAATCGTCCGCGATGATTTGCCGCCCTGCTTGCGGGCCGCCTTGCAAGGTTTTCCGCATCGCCGTGCCGCCAACCGTATTGATGGCGTCGACAATTCGGGCCGCCTTCTGCGTTGTGCCGGTGCGACCGGCCTGCATCTTCAGTTGAGCAAACGAGCGCGCCAGTTGCAGCCAATCGGGTAGCCCATCCGGCTCGGCCGCATCATCGAATTCGGCATTCACTCTTTCCAGTAAGCGGTAATAGGGATTTTGAGCGCCACCGATCTGGCCCAACGCCATGCGCCATTCCTCCTCGCCGTTCAGCGCACGCTCGGCGCGTGGGAAATCGATCATGAATTTTTGCCAGACCAGAATACGTTGTTGCCGATACCAGTCTTCAAACGCCGCGCGGCGCAGCAGAAACCGTGAACCGTCTTCGGCGCTGCTGCCCATCTCGCTCAAAAAACGATCGATCGCCGCCTTGCCCGCACGTGTAAATGCTGCCGGCATTGCCTGCACGGCGCCGTCTGCATCACCACTGCCATGCCAGAAATCGCTGGCGCGAACAGCGCTGATCGACGCCTCTTCCGGCATCAATTCAACCAGCCATTTCATCTGCGGATCGGCATAGGCAGCGCGCTCGAATTGGGTCTGCAAGTGCTCAAGGCGTTCGGCGATATGGATTTCTTTCGGCGGCGTCCAGGCCAGATACGACAACATCAGCGTATTGAGGCGGTCGAACTGCTGCGGGGTGTAACGTTGATAACGCTGCAAATATTGCGAATGCTGCGAATGCACCCCCTGCGGCATGGCGCGCAGCGCAGCCCGATCAGCGCCGTTGCAGCGCGCCTTCAGCAAGTTGATGCGGCGTACCAGATTACGCATCAGTGCGGCCACGCTGGCATTCGAAGCGCCGGGCGCAATTGCTGCAGCAAAATCATCCTCGCTGTTTCCGACGTAAATCGGCAATATGTATTTACGGTAATTGCCGACATAGCTTTGCTTGAGTTTAGCCTCCAGCGTATCGGTATCGGTGCTCATCGCCACCCACCGGGCCATCCAGTCGTCATTGCGCAATGCCACCGTTTGCAGCATCGCATTGACGCGCCCGAGCGTCAGCGCATCCGCTTCCAGCCGGCCGACATATACCGCATCGAAGGGCCTCGTTTCATCGATGCGCGCCAGCGTCGCCATATTGGCCGCAAACGCCAGCGTGACGACAATCCCGAGCGCCAGAGAAATCAGCACCCATGCAGCCAATCCCATATTTTGCGTCACCGTGCGCCAATGATTGATTAGCGCAGCAGGACGTGAAATAGACTTGTCCTGCGGCAAAATACGGCCGAAGAAATCGTGCAGAAACAAACCCTCGCCGGCGCGCTCATGGGAAGCCTGCGCCGTCACCGTTGGGACCGACACAGTACCAATCAACGCCGAAGCCGCGCCCCCTTGCTGCAAGCCACTGCAGAAAAACAGGCCGCGCAAAAACGGTGTTTCCCGATACGGATTAGCGCTGGCGCAGGCCTGTAAAAATAGTTGCAAACCGGTTTTCAGCCGCGCCAGTTCATTCGGAAACAACAGCAGCGCCGGCGTCGCAGCAACGCCACGCGCGACCAGCGCCATCCGCAAACCCTGCAAGCGTTCATCGATGCTCTCGAAGGCCTCGTCGAGCAATAACAGTTCGCCGCGTTCGCCGCTCTTTTCTTCGGACAAATAACCCATCGCCTGTTCCAGCGCCTGCGCCGGCAACTGCTGCGCCCATTCCGCCATGCCATACAGTTGATCGCACTTGGTCACCAGCACATAGATCGGAAAGCGTTTGCCGAACATCCTGATCAATTGCTCGATGCGCTCGCGCACCACGCTGCCCTCGGCGATCAGCGCATCTTTATCCGGGTGGCTCAGACGATCGGCGCTAATGGCCAGCACCAGGCCGTCGATCCCGTGCTTGGGCCGATAGCGCGCCAGGAAATCCAGCCCGAGTTCCCACTCATGCCGGTCCGCCGCGCTATCGCCGGCATCGACATAGCGACCGGCGCAATCGATCACCACGGCCCGATCGAAATACCACCAATCGACATTTGCGGTTTGTTCGATGCGCCGATTCTGGTCAACCTTTTGCAGCGGCGATGCCAGGCGCGCGCGCGTGAGCGCAGTGGTTTTTCCGGCGCCGGATTTTCCGATCACCAGATACCAGGGCAATACATGCAGCGGATTACCCTGGCGCTTCAAATTGGAACTGCGCAACAGCGCCACTGCCGCCTTCCATTTGCTGCCGAGCATCGCTGCCGGCGTCGCTTGCCGTTCGATCAGCATGCGGCTGGCCGCCGATTGCCGCGCCAGTTTGCTGCGCGAGCGCAGCACCAGCACAATGCGCCGCAAGAACCGGATGCAGAAAATCAAACCGGCAAGCGCGATGAAAAGCGCTGCAGAAATCCACAACGGCCATGCCATCAACAAGCCCAGCCCCCAACAGAACAAGGCCAGCAATATCGATAAAGCCAGCAGCAATGCGATCTTGCCGAATAATTTCATAAGATGATTTGCCGCAACAGCGCATGGACCGACTGCGCGATGATGACGTGAAAAGTAGCATAAAGCGTCACCAGGATCAGCAAGGGCATCAGCAATAGAGCACACGAAAAAGACGACGACCAAGGCAAGCAAGACAAAAACCTGCGCCCCCAGCGCCGTACCGGCTGCTTGCCGATTGCCGGCAAATGCGCGCCATACGCTGCCGGGAATAAATGCCGGCCGTCACCGTCATCCAGCGGCCCGATCACGCCAGCGCCCTCCCCATCCTCCAGCACACTTTCCATAGCGGCATGCCGGATCTCGGCCAGCGCCTTTTGATCGCCGTCATGCCCATAGCGGCCGGCAAAGCCCAGGCCGAGACACATGACATACACTTCGCGCACTTGTCGTTGCGCGCCGTTCAGATTTTCCAGCCGCGTAAAAAAAGCGACGCCGCCATTGCTGACGTTGAAATAGCGTTTTTGCAGCAAGCGGCGTTGCCAATGCGCGGCGCCCTCCCAGCCGGCGCCATTGAGAACTTCATCGGCCCAGGCCACCGCAGCGAACAGCGCGGCATCGATGTCGGCGGCAGACCAGCCGGCATGCGCCGCATCGCGGCGGGCATCGCTTAATAGGGCATTGAATGCATCATCGACATTTTGCACTGCGCCTTGCGGCCTCAATTGAAACTGCCGCACCGAGGCCAGAAACGGTATAAAAAAATCGAGCAAGCGCACCTTATCCCCTTAGCACGACAATGTCGGCTTTCATATCCGCCGGCGCATCCAACCATTGCAGCGCAATCGTGCCGAAGCGTTCGACAGCATCCCATTGCCGGCTGATCTGTTCGATGCGGAAATAGTAAGAATACGAGCAACGCGGCAAGCCTTGCGGCGCAACCGCCATGTGGATCAATTCCAGCCCCGGTAAAGAATGCGCAATCAGGCCGGGCAGCTCTTCGATGGCCGCCAACCGCGCGTCGTGCAAAACGGCCTCGATCGTCCGGGCCGCGTCCTGTTCGGTGCGCAGCACCAGATAAAAGCGATTGCGCTGACCGAACAAGGTGCTCGACAAATGACCGGCACAATAATCGTCGCCATCGCGGCTGATCAACGGCGCCAGCAATTCCGGGCCGATGGTGATCTCGTTGAGCAGCTCGCCGATCAAGGCACGGGCGCGGCCAAAGCAGCGCCCCAGATCGGTGTGATCGTAAGCCGGCAGACCCGCCGCGCCATCTTCGGCTTCGCCCAGCATATTGAAACGCTCCGAAAACGAACTCAATTCGCCTGCCAACTGGCGCAACACCCCATACACCTGCCAAGGATGCACTTGCCCGGTCTCGGTGAAATGAAACAGCGTGGGGCAGATGCGATTGAGCGAACGCAGCGCCAGCAGGAAGACCAGATAAGAAGCGTCGAATTCAGCCTTCTGCATCTCGCGCGGACTTTTGTATATTTGCAATTGACGTGCGCGCCCGGCCAGTTCATCCCGGATATCCTTGACCATGCGATGCAAACCATCTGAACCGGCCAGCGTATAACAGGGCGCGATGAAATCGTCGGCCAACTTGATCGCATCGCCATCGCGCATCAGGCGCGCTATCGGGATCAGATCGTAATGCTGCAACTGATCGATTTCATTTTCAAAAAACACTTGCACCACGTGCAGCAAGGTACGCACCTGCGCCGGCGGCCCGTCCGAGTACAGATCGGCCAGCTCCACCGGATCGGCCAGGCTCGCGTAGCGGGTTGCCGCGCTGCCGGCCTGCTCCAGGCTGTCGACCAGCGAGACATTGGAGGCCTGCCGGCTCAATTTTTTCAATCCCAGATACACCATAAACGGCCGGTCGCCCTCGATCCAGTCCGCACCGCACGCACGCGCCCGGATCACGGCATTGCCGGGGAATTCGATATAACAGCCGTCGGGGAACAGTAATTGCGCGCTCTGCACTTCGATATTGCGGTTTTTCAGCGCCGCCGGGATCAATGTCAATTCGCCGGCGCCCCAGAAATGCGGCAGGCCGGATGCCATCAACGGCTTGGTCTGGAATTGCCGTTGCAGATCCGCCATTTGAAAATGTTGCGGCTGCAAAAACATGCCCTGATGCCAGTACACCCCTTGATGATCATCCATGCGATTTTCAGCTTTCCGGTTTCTGCAACGGATCGTTGCGTTGGCGCGCCGCATCGAGGCGGTCCGCGTCCAGTTTTATTTCCTTGCCGCCATCTTCCAGCGGTACGGTTGTGCGCTTTTGCGCATCGGCAGGGCTGCACTTAAGAACCTGCGCATTGACGATGCCATCGGCCCCCAAAACCAGACGCAGCGCCAGCGCTGCCGGCGCGGCGGAATAAGTAGCGCCGATCCACCCTTTGCTTTGCACCTGCAATGGAATTTCAAACAGGCGCGCGGCAGTCTTGGCGTCGAGCTTGTAATAGCCGGCCACGATGCCGATAAATCGGGCTTTCTGTGCGCGGTTGAGCAGCAGGATTGAATGGCCGCCAGGTTTTACGACGTAGCGCACGAATTGCACAAAGCCTTGCGCGCCATCGATGCTGCCCAACTGCTGGCCCAATATGGCCGGATCGGCAATCGACTTGTAAAAAGGAGCGGTCTCGGCCATCTGATAAATACCCAGCAGCAGCGTATGACTTTCGTCGCCGTACTGATTCATGCGCGGGTCGGCTTCGATCTCTATCGTCACGGCATCTTCGGCAAAATTCCAGTCCGCTGCGGCCAGCGCTTGCTGACGATCGTTCCCGCCCATCATCGAATTTAGCGTGGAACAACCGGTGCAAAACAAGACCAGCGCGCAGGCCGCGATGGCGGCAGTAGTGTGTCGTTTCACGATTGGATCGATACTTTGAGCTGGCTAGGCGGGCCTTGTATCGCGCCCAATGCATTACCGTCGTTCTGTTTGGTCGGGTCTCCCAGCCGCAATACCGGATGGCCGCCGACATGGACTGTCAGGCTGCCGGAAAGCGGCTCTGCCTGCCCCATGATTTTCGCGGACACCACCCCACCCAGCGAGCCGGGCTGATTACCATTGCTGATGCCGATTCTGGATGCCATATTCAAGGGCGGCATGCCGACGAACAAAACATTCTCCGGCGTCGGGTTGGCGATCATCGGCAACGCCGTGTTCGGATATGGCATCGGGATCGGCGGGCCGGGCGGCGCCGGCGTATTACAGACATCCGGCATTGCCACACATTGACCGCCTTGCTTGGTGACAGCAAACATAAAGCTCCTTAACTGATTTTCAAATTAACCGAGATCGATTCTCTCGCCGTCGATCTTGACCAGGCCATCGGCAATCAAACTCGCGTGTTTGGTTTTCAAGCTATACCGATCCTCCACTTGCAGCCGTATGCGCGCAGCACGCGTTTCATCCAGATTTTCAATCCAGCGGAAACTGTTTTTTGCTTTCTGGATTAATTTCCCGATCGACGCATGCATGCTCTGCGCCAGCATGACGGCGCTACCGAAGCGGGCATCAACCTGTTGCGCGCTGGCGTTCAAGGCGGCAAATTTCAGCTCGCCTTTGAGCGCCGCGACCGTCATTTCCGGTGCTGCAAGCGAGACGCTGCTGCCGCCGGCCAGCGCGATGCGGTCGGCGCACAAACTGAGCTGCCCCTGCGCGGTGTTGATCGCCACGTCGCCGGGCAATGTCAACTTGGCGCTGTGCTGGTCGGCGCGGGTCAACAGGGCGAGGATGTACGATGCAGTGCCCAAGCCATTGCCGACGCACACTAATACTGTGTCGCCGCATTCCGGCTCGATCAGGCAGGAATCTGCGCGCAAGGCACGGCTGGCGGATACGCTTGACGAAGGCGTTGCATCGCGCAGGAAGAACCATTGGTCGGCGCGACCGGCGATCGTGGCGTAACGTAGGGCGATGCTTGTCTCTGGGCGGCTATTGCTGTGCATTTTGGTAAAGGCTTTGTTTTGCATGGTTGTTCTCTCTAATAAATTCGGCTCTTCAGGGTTTTTTGGGGGTACTGAATCCTTTAGGTTTTACCTGTTGAGGTGATCCTTCGATACGCCGCGTTGCGGCTACTCAGGACGAACGGAGTTTTTTTCTAAATTTCAAAAAAAAACCCGTTCGCCCTGAGTAGGGCAAAGCCCGTATCGAAGGGTCACCGCAATAGGTAAAATTCAAACCGCCCTCCAGCTTTCCGCCCGCGCCAGTGCCGCATCCGTTCTCCGCACCCCCACCAATACAGCCCCGCTCCAGCCCGTATTACCAGCAACAATGCAATGCAAATTAGCCCCACTAAAATCAGCATGACCACAATCCGCATCCGATAAATCCGCATGCGCCAGATCGCAATCCACGAAACCCGCATGACGCAACAACGCACCGCGCAAATCGACCTTTTGCAGCAACGACATATTCCAATGCATTTTTTCACCACGCATGCCAGCCATATTCGCGCCGGTCGCGTCGGCCATTTCAAAATGTGCGCCACACAGATCGGCCTCTTGCAATTGCGACGCCATCAAGCCCGTATAGCTACCGCGCACACCGCTCAGATTCGCGCCCCGCAAATCCGCGCCGATCAAACTGGTGCGATCCAGCGCCGTATTACGCAGATCGGCCCCTTGCAAATTAGCGCCATCGAAAATCGTCATCGTCAAATCGCAAGCAGGGAAACACTGGCCGCTCAGTACACAGGTTTTCAGATAAGCCTTCTGCAATACCGTCCGATCAAACCGGACCGTCGTCAGGTCAGCGCCGGTAGCGCTCCAGCGCGTCAAATCGGCCCCACTGAAATCGACGCCTGTGAAATTGCAACCGATGCAATCGGTGCCGGAAAAATTCGTATTACATAAATTAGCGCCGGCCAGATTGACGTTCTGCAAAAAACAGCCGGAATAATCGCCACCCGACAGATCGGCGCCGGCCAAATCGGCATTGCTCAACTCGCGTTCGCGCGCCAGTATTTCCAGCGCCTGCATTAGCGATAGCGATAGTGCGTCCGCCATCAAACCACCGCCGGTCTGAAACGCAAGATGGTGCAATCGATATTCGCGCCTTCGATACAGGCGATCGTCGGCGCTGTGCCGTCGAAATCGACGCCATACAAATTAGCGCCGCGCAGCAACGTGGTGTGGATGACGCATTGCCGCAGCGAACCCTTGAATAGATTAATGCCGCTCATATCCGCGCCGCTCAGATCGGCTTTATCGAAGCGCGTCCTTTGCGCCGAAGCATTGACGAAGATGCCATTGCCGGCTCGGACTTTACTGAAACAGGCATCGTCCAGCAGCGCCTGATCGAACTGCGCGCCGGCTAATTGCGCACCGCCCCAATTGGCGCGCACCAATCGCGCCCGCGACAAGATCACCGCCTCGAACTGACTGCGCGCATCGGCTCTGGAGCTTTGCAAATCGGCATCGGCGAACACCGCACCGACAGCCTGTACACCAAAAAATTCAGCCTTCTCGCAAATGCTATTGCGCAAATTTGCGCCGGTCAGCAATGCGCGATTGAATCTGGCGTTTAAAAAATGCGCGCCGGACAAATCGGCCTCGGCGAGATCGGCATCTTCGAAGCTGGCACGCGCTGCATCGCAGTGCGCGGCCCGTAGTTTGCGCATCCTGGCGCGGTTAAATTGCGCTCCCTGCACGCAGGCCCGGTGCAGATCGGCATTGCTGAAGTCGGCAGCGGTAAAATCGGCCTCGCGCAAATCACTTGCCCCGAGCTGCGCATCGCGCAAATTGGCGCCCTCGGCACTGGCTCCCTTGAATCTGGTCCGGCGCAAGTCGGCGCCGCTAAAATCGGTTGCCAACAAAAGTGCGCCGCTGAAATCGGCGCCGGATAAATCCAGCGACGACAGATTCAATCCGGATAAATCCATGCCGTCGCATCCTAGTCCGGCGGCATGGCGTTGCATGACAAAATCGCGTGTCATTGCGGCGCAATCAATTTTTCTACATCGGCCGCGCTCACACTATGCTGACGCATCATGTCCCGCAGGTCGTTTTCCATCTTCGTCAATACCTGTTCCATATCAAGCGCCGACATCGGCGGCTGCTCCGTCGGCGGCGACATATATTTTTCGGCAGCGGCCGCGTCAAGCCCGTGCGCTTGCAACATCGTCTGCGTGTCGCGTTCCATCTGGCTAACCATTTCCGTCAGTTCCGCATCGATGCCCGGCGACACCGCAATTACCGCAGCAGTAGCAACCGAAGCCGGAGCCGAATCCGCTACCTCATCGGCACCCGACAACTGCCGCGCAAAAAAATCCCGGTAATAGTCGAATGTCTGCGGGGCCTCGTCCATCCGCTCCCATTGCGCCATCACGTGCAGTACATCGTCGGCTTCGCTATCGCTGATGCCGGTCACGCCCCGATACAAAACGATCCCGCATGCCTGTTCGGGAAACAGCCAAACTGTCTCGGCGCAGGTTTCGATTTCGCTGAATACTTCCGCTGCATCGTTAAGCCGATTGACGAAGCAGCGCGCGCGCAGTTGCGGCAAAGCGCTGCACAGAAGGGCGTGTTGCGGATGCATATTGGCGATTTCAATGGCTTCATCGCCTTTGAAAAAACCGGCCATGCGCTGATCCGGCGGCGCACTGTGGAAATAAGCCGCTGCCGTATCCAAGGGCAGATGCGGCCAGGTCTTTTTCAGCCATTGCTGGTTGAAGCTGCCGAGCAGACTTGTGCGCTGCGGCGACGTGGCCGGCAGCGCCTCGAAGTGATGTTCGCCATGTGGTGCATCGAATGTCGTCAGCGTCTTCTCAATGCTACCCACGCTGATGCTGACAATCAACTGCCGCCCGGCATCTGCAGCCGGCGCATGATAAGCGCCATACGCCAAAAACTCCCCGGCCGGTTTGGGCCAGCCGGCATCGAGCACCGCGTCGCCGAGGGCCGCGGTGCTGAGCGTCCATAGCTGCTGCTCGCTGAGCAATTGCGCCGGTGCCGCTGATGGTGCTGCACCATCCAGGCGGAACATGGCCATCAGTCCCAAGGAGAGCAATTTGTCGTCGCCCTGTTGCAGGGTGCGGTAGAACAATGCCAGATTGTCCGGCTTGATGATTTTCATTGTGCGATTTTCCATTTACCCGATTTTGATCATGTCGCCCCGCATGGTCGCCCCGCTCGCACTGAACGTCACGCCCGAGCCGCCGAAAGCCAGCGTCAAGCTATCCGCAGTGGCTTTAACGCCCGAGTCCTTGAATTGCATTTGCACCGCAGCGTCTGCCACGGAAAAGCCGTGAAAAGGATCGGGGGCGGGCGTTGACTTACGCCCTATTTCACGCGTCCTGACCAGCGATGTCTCAGTCGCAGCATCGCTTTGCATTTTCGAAAATTCCAGCGGCGCGGGTGATGTAAATCCAATCACGATCTTGCCGGCCGCTATGTTGACCGTGCCGTCTTGCGCCGCAATCGCCGCACCTTTTTTATCCTGGATGACAAGCTCTTGTGCAGCGATATCGAGCTTGCCGCTCGCCATCAGCACACCCGTTCCAGCCGCCTCCAGGATCAGCGACGCCTCCGCGCCGCCGATGGTCGAGCCGGCCAGCAGTTGGCTGCCCTTCTCTCCCAGCGATAAGCGATGGGCGCAAACCACATCGCCGGCTTCATCTTTGCTGTATGCCGCGTGGGTAATGCCATCGAATTTCAATTGCGAAACCCGGGTGATTTCCGCCGTCGGATTGTAGGTCTGCGAAATACCGCTTTTGTTCAGCAGCATCTTGCTCGCGCAAGTCAGCGCAGCGTATTTCTTGACCAGATTTCTGATCAAGGCATGCAAAACACCGACGCCCGCCGCAGTGGTAATCGCGGTGACGCCCGCATCGCTGGCGACAGCGGCGATATTGTGGGGTGAAGCTGTATTCAAAACGTTTTTGCCGCCCTTGACCTCACCGAATTCTCCGGTGAGCACCGCTGCGGCGACGCCGGTCGCTAAATTAATCGCGGTCACCGCTGCAATGCCCAGCTTGATTCTAATCTTCAAGGAATCGAGCGCCGCAAGCGCCGCGGCTTCCTCGGCGTTATAGCCGGCCGACAAGGATATCTCTTTGCCGGCCTGCTTCTTATCCTCTTCCTTGAGCGAATAACTGGTGCCTTCATCGAGCGTCGTCGTCTCGCTCCAGCTCGAATTCCACTTGATATCGCTGCCCAGCGTATAGCTCAGGCTGGCCCCCATGGCGATTTTTGCCGCAAGCGAGATGCTAAATGAGGTGTCGGTACTGGCGGAGACGGTATTGTTGGGGCCGACCAACAATTTGTTGTAAGCGCCCAGCGTAATGAGATTGGTATTACCTTTGCTGAAAAATGCATTGCCGGCTTTGCTGCCGATCAGCGCCGTGCCGTTGCCATTGAGCGCTTTGAGTTCGATGGATTCATTGCCGGCGGTGTCGTTGATGGTGATCTTGTTGCCGCCGGCGCTGACGATCCGGCTCAGCTGCGGCGCAGCGTTGTTGACGGTGCTTGGATTGGCCGAGTTCGGCACCGCATTCATGATCACCGGTTGATCGGGATCGCCGTTGATGAACGACAGCAGGACTTCCGCGCCCTGATGCAAGGGGAAATCCATGCCGTGATTATTGCCCGCATAGGGCGTGGCCATGCGAATGCGCGCCGAACCCTGATTGGCCGGCTTGGGACCGGGCGGGTCCTGATCCTGCCGGATGAACGGCATCTGGACGTGGTACTGCCCTTGCTCGTCCAGATTGGCGTATTTACTTTTTCCGTCGGCATCGATGACTGCGCTCATGGTCCCGGCGATCGTCGGCCTGGGCGTGGTGCGCGCGGCGCGAAACTGCATACTGCCGGGAATCGCGGTGAAATTATTGCGATAAAAAATCTCGCCGCCGTCTTGCTCGAATGAATGTTTGATACCGCTCAACAACAAACCGGCCTGCGAGCCGCGATGTTCAATTTCAGTGATCAGGAATTTGCCCGATGCATCCGGCGACAACGGGCTATCGATCAAGTCCATGAAATGACCGCTGCGCAGGCCGACCGCGGTACTGCTGCCGCAATAGCGCACACCGCCGCAAGCGATTTCTTCGGCGCGCAGTCTGGCGTAGCGATGGCCCTGTTCCTGCGTGCGAAAATCCTCGCCGTAGAGCATGACGTCGCCGTTGTAGATGCCGCCGCCGGCAATCTCGTGCAGCACACGCAAGGGCGCGGCTGCGGCGCGGTAATTGAAATCCTGCAAAATCACCTGTTTCGGCAATGGCGTGCGGCGGCAAATGAATGTCTGCACCGCCTGATCCACAGGGTCGCTCGAATGCCGGCCGGCTGGACGGTAATGCAGGCGCATGAGACTGTCAGGCAGCTTGATCGTGTCGTCGACGATGATCATCTTATCGACGTCGTTGCCATCGCCCTGCGCCTCATCGCCGTGCTCGAAGTAGTAATACATGCCCTCCTTTTCCATCCAGCGCGAGATGAAATCGAAGGTCGATTCCTGGTATTGGCAAATCGAATCGCGGGCTTCGTACTGGTTCTTCAAAGCGAACTGGAAACCATTCTTGCGATCGGGGAACACATTGTCCGCGAGGACATCGGCGAGGGTCGCGGCAATCGATTGCTGCTTCAGATACACATCGGAAATCCGGTTCAGCGAAGCGCGTGCAAAGCGTGGCGTCAGTATGGCGCGATAAAAGGCCAGGTCGCCAATCTTCTCCAGCTCGTCGAACTCAGCCAGCACGCCGTGATAGGGGATGGGCTTACTTGTGTTGTTGGCGTTGTCGACATTTTCGGCAGCGCCTGCCGGCATGCAAATCGTCAGCGTTGCGCTTGTGCTGAGCATCTGATTCGGATCGATTTTCCGATCTCGCGTCACCGCCAGCGTCAGCGTAAAACTGAATGGCCTGCCGATCGCTTCGCAACCTTGCAGATCGATGACGGAGAAGGTATCGATATCGGTGGCCGCGCGGGCCGCAAAAGTAAAGCGCAGATGGTTTCGGTGATCGTTTATTGCTGCTTGCATGCGCCACAGTATTGGCCCACTCTGCTACCGCCGTATTTCAAACAAGGCCGGCAATATTACGGATGTAACATTGCCGACTCCCATGCCTTCAGGCAAAGCAGACCGTGAATTCACCGCCGGCATCCAGCGCCAGCGCCATGGCGTCGCATTGCACCCCGCTACTCATGCCGGCCAGAATCTCCTGCGACATCAGGGGCATGATGTTGTCCTTCAAAATGAAATCGATATTGCGCGCGCCGGTTTCGACTTCACTGCAACGCCGTGCAATTTGCGCCACCGCCGCGTCGCTGTAACTGAAGCGCAGTTTGTTGTTATGCGCTAAACGCAGCGCCAGCTTATCGAGCTTCAATCGCACAATGCCGGCCAAGGCATCCTGCGCCAATGCGCAATAGGGAATCACCGTCATCCGCGCCAGTAGGGCCGGCCTGAAATGCGCCGATAAGATCGGACGCACCGCCGGCAACAGCGCGGCGATGTCCGCTTTTGTATCGCCTGCGGTCAGTTCGGTAATGACATCGGTGGCCAGGTTCGAAGTCAGAAAAATCACGGTATTCGAGAAATTGATTTCCTTGCCTTCGCCATCCGACAGCATGCCCTTGTCGAACACCTGGTAGAACAGATTGAGCACATCCGGATGCGCTTTTTCCACCTCATCGAGCAGCAGCACGGAGTAAGGACGCTGGCGCACCGCTTCCGTCAACACGCCGCCCTCGCCATAGCCGACATACCCCGGCGGCGAACCGATCAGGCGGCTGATGTGATGTTTTTCCTGGAATTCGCTCATGTTGATGACGATGGTCGATTTCTCGTCGCCGAACAGGATATCGGCCACCGACAGCGCGGTTTCGGTTTTACCGACACCCGAGGGGCCGGCCAGCAGGAATACCCCCATCGGCTGCTGCGGATCGGACAAGCCCGATCTGGCCGTTTTCAATACTTCGGCGATCTGATGCGTTGCATGCGGCTGGCCATGAATGCGGCTGTTGAGCACCGCCTCCATGCGCAGCATGCTTTCGGCTTGATCGCGCAGCAATTTTCCGGCCGGGATGCCGGTCCAGTCGGAGACCACTTTAGCGATCGCATCGGGATCGACATCGATACGCACAGCGGCGGCGGACTTTTTCTCAATCCAGAGCGCGTGCAATGCTGCGGCTTCGGTCGCCAGCGGTTTGATCAGTCCATCCATTTCTTCCAGGCGCTTCAGATCGAGCGGCAGATCATGATCCCGATCGCGCTGCAAGCCACGCCGTTCGCGCTCCAGCGCCTGCAGCGCGCGCTCTTTGACTTCCAGCAGCGCCGGCTTGGCGCTCTGCAATACCCTGACCCGGGCGCAGGCGGTGTCGAGCAGATCGACCGCCTTGTCCGGCAAGCGGCGTCCGGTAATAAAGCGCGCCGATAATTCAACAGCGGCAACCACTGCATCGTCGCGCACCAGCACTGCATGCGCGTCTTCGTATTTTTCTTTCAGACCGCGCAAGATCAGCACGGTCGTGGCCACGTCCGGCTCATCGAGTTTGACCAATTGGAAGCGGCGCGCCAGCGCTGCGTCTTTTTCAAAATACTTTTTGTATTCGGTCCAGGTGGTGGCGGCGATCGTGCGCAATTCCCCGCGCGCCAGCGCCGGCTTGAGCAGATTGGCGGCGTCCGAGCTACCGGCCTGACCGCCAGCGCCGATCAACATGTGCGCTTCATCGATGAACAGAATGATCGGTGCGGCCGACGCTTTTATTTGGCCGATGACACCTTTGAGCCGGCTTTCGAATTCGCCTTTGACGCTGGCGCCGGCTTGCAGCAAGCCCATATCCAGTCCGAGGATGACGACGTTCTTGAGCCAATCCGGCACATCGCCCTCGACAATGCGCAACGCCAAACCTTCCACCACGGCGGTTTTGCCAACGCCCGGATCACCGACGCAGATCGGATTGTTTTTGCGGCGGCGCGCCAGGATGTCGACCATCTGGCGGATTTCCTGATCGCGGCCAAAGACCGGATCGATGTTGCCGGCACGCGCCTTGGCGGTGAAGTCTTCGCAGAAACGGGCGATGGCGCTGCCTTGCGCGCCGACCGTGGCGGTGCGCTCTGCTTGATCGCCATCGATGTCGGCAGATTCTTCGATTGAAACAGCGCAGGTTTGCGGCATGTTTGCCAATAGCGTTTCGCGCTTCAATGCGCGTAGCGGCGCGGTGTAATCGCCGTGATGACCCTCGCCCCAATACCTGGCGCGCGCCAGAAACGCCAGCAGAATCGTGCCGGAACGGATATGTGTTTCACATAGATCGACGGAGGCGATCAGCCATGCGTCCTGCAATAATTCCAGTAATCGTTGCGAAAATTCCGGTCGACCCGTGTTGCCGGTGCGCATGCCTTCGATGGCGCGTTCGATGCCGCGCCGAACGGCTGCTGCATCGACATTGTGCTGATGCAGCAACAATGGCAGATCGGATTGCGTTCCGTCCAGCAGCTTGATCAGACAATGTTCGATGGTGATTTCGTAATGGCCACGCGAGACGCACATTCCGATGCTGTCTTCCAGTGCTTGTCTGGTGAAGTCATTGAGACGGCCGATTAGTGGCTTGAGTTCTACCAGCAACATGCTTTTCCTTGATGGTTTTGTAAATGGTTCTTCGGGCTTTTGTGTGTGGCGGTTTTTAAATTCTTTAATTTTTACCTGTGGTGGTGACCCTTCGATACGCCGCGTTGCGGCTACTCAGGGCGAACGGGAGTTTTTACGCGCCACAAAAAACCTCGTTGGTTTCAAGTAACCTGAACCGAACGGGGGGTTTTGGTGAAAATTTAAAAAACCCCGTTCGCCCTGAGTAGCCGCAACGCGGCGTATCGAAGGGTCACCACCGCAGGTAAAAATTAAAGGACACCCAAGCTACAAACTATATTTAACGCTAGCCGGCGCCGCATCCGCTTGCCGCCCCAGCCAACTATCCAGCCCCAAGCGCGACCAGCGTTCGCCATTGGTACGCACCGCTTCCACCGCATCGTTCCCCATCGTCAATTCAATCTCGATATGCAACGGATCAATCAAATAAAAACGCGTCAAAAAACCCAAGCGCCGGCACCCATCCGCGCCCGGCAACAACTGATGAAACAAGTCCTGCGACAAATCCGCGAATCGAATCCGCAAGCTACTGTTGTAATCGTCGATCCAATGGCCAAGCATGCAATCCTCCCCCAGGCTATGCGCCTGTACACCCAGCCGCGCAAGCTGGTCGGCCGGAATCGGCAAGGCGCGGCGCACGCAGGAATCGATCTCGACGCGCGTGCCCTCGAACGCATCGGCCAGCATGGTGCGCAGCCCCAGCAGCGAACGCGGCCGCTGATTAAACAGCCCGGCATAACGCAGCAACTCCGCGCTATCCGGCAGCAAGCCGGCACGCAGCT
Organism: Herbaspirillum sp.; assembly: GCA_028291765.1. Classification (GTDB taxonomy): domain Bacteria; phylum Pseudomonadota; class Gammaproteobacteria; order Burkholderiales; family Burkholderiaceae_D; genus Herbaspirillum. The sequence continues at coordinate 5,562 of JAQGNR010000144.1, read as the reverse complement.
CAGGAGAACCAAGACCGGCAAACGCATATAAATGATTCAGTACGCCTGCGTCGCCTTGCTCCAGGATGCGCAACTGCAGGCGGTATTTGCTCCAGGCCTGGAATAGCAGCGGATATAAGGCGTGATGCACAACGTCGAGAAAATCGCGGGTGGCGTGATCGCCGTCGCGCTCTTCCTCGAATAAATCTTCGGTGTAATACGTCGGCAGTGGCGAGGCGACGCCGTACAAACCGAAAAAATTGGCCGTGATGCGATAGCCGCCCTGCGGCCGCAGCGCGATACTGTCGATGTCGTTTTCAGGAAAAGACAGACTTAGATTAGGATGCACGCGCAGCACAGCTTCGCCGCCTGCAGCGTTGCGTGCGAACAGATCGAGCAATCGAATCGCCTGAAAATAAGAAAATTTCCCGCCATTGGCGAGCAAGTGATCTTTTACAACAGTGTTTGTTGTCCCAGCCGCGGCGGCCATTTGAAGATTACTCCCGAAAGCGCATCGACCAGTTCGACGCGGGTGTATGAATTAATGCCGGCGTAGTCGGAGATGAAGCGCTCCAGTACGCAGCCGAACAGGTACATGTCGCCGATGCCGGCAAAATGATCGGCCCGGCATTTGATTTTTACCCATTGCCCACGTAGCAGACTGCCGCGGCCGATCAAACGGGTTTCCGGCACAGCCGTGACCTCTTGAATGCCTTCGATACGACGCCGGTTGACCTGCTCCCGACCCGGCGCCTCAGGCGAGGGAAAGACATACAAGTCGAGCAGAGATTGCAAATTGGCGGCATTGGCAATCGATAGAAAATTGATCGAGACATGCGATATCAGACGCCACAGCAGCGCTTCGCCAACCGGCGCATTGAGCGCCGGCGTGATCGTTCGGATGTTTTGAAACGACAGCCGATCCGGCGAACTGCCGGTGGCCTGATTCAGATCGCCCAGTTGCAGGCTTTCCGGCAGCGCACGGTTGGTGCAGGTGATGCGCAACGATAGCGTCTCCGGCATCGGCGTTTCATCCGGCGGATACGTGACCGATAAAAATAATTCGCTGCCCTGCCCGACCGTCGCCCCGCGCAAGGCCGTGCGAAAGCCCGCCTTTGCGCCCTGGCCATCATGCCGGGCCATGGCGAACGGTAAATAACGGTGTTCTTCCGCCATGCCCTGACGGTAGCCGATGACGCTATCGACTGCGTAGACCTGGAAGTGCTGACGATTGCCGCCTTCCGGCGCGACGCGGTACTCGGTCATTTTATGCGTATGCGAAATCGGATCGGCAGCATACGAAAACAGATTGATTGCCGGCGTCACATTGAGCTGAAAACAGTCGCTGCGGATCTCCGGCATCCAATCGGGCAATTGCGCCAGCGATAGTTCAATGCTGAAATGTTGCCCCCTGCCGCGCCGGGTCCAACGCTGCAAGCCTTCGATGTCGATGAACAGAAATTTGTCCGCTTGAACGAAGAATTCCTGTATGTGGCGGTAGCTGCCAAAAGCGTTGCTGGGATACGGCAGCAATTGCGCATCGAAGCCGGCCATGCGCAGCGCCTGCTTGCCGAGTTCGAAGCGCTCGCCATCGGCGTTGCCGATGTGCACCATATTAACGTGATTGGTCAATAACAACAATAACTTGGCGGCTTCGCTATACACGCTGCCGAGGAATAAGCGGATGTGGTCGGCATCCCATTGCGCCAGCGCCTGATTTTGTAATTCGAAATGCAAGACCAGCAACGGCGTGACGCCGGCCTGCTGCTGCAGATCAACGCCAGTCAGCGTCAACGGATGCACGTCGAGCGCTTGGCAAGTACGGAACAAACAAGGTGTTCCGTCGACCGGCACCGATGCCAGCGTCACCCCTGCTGCGATATGTACCGTTTCATCGACCATGCCTTTGGGCGCGAAGGCGACCAGCGTGGAGGCGGGGATCGGACGCAGATAATGCGGCAACAGCAAGTTGACCAATTCCTGCACGAACTCGGGAAACTCGTCATCGAGTTTTTGGCGCGTCAGGCCGGTCAGAAATGCCACGCCTTCAAGCAAGCGTTCGACATCCGGGTCGGCGCAAGCGCCTGAGAGCATGGGCGCGAGCGCCGGATTGGCCTGTGCGAACTCGGCTGCCAGCCCCTTGAGCTTGCTTAATTCGCCTTCGTAGTATCGATTGAATATCATGCGTGGCTGATGTGGACCTTGCCGTTCTCTTTCACGATGGTCGATAGCTGCAAGGGTATGGCGCGATTGTCGACATCGAGCGTGCCGCGCAAACTGAAATTGATCGACAGCGCATCGCTGGCCTGCACGTTCAACGCCACTTTCGGCGATTGCAGGCGCTGTTCATACTTGAGCACCATGCGGCGGATTTCTTCTTCTATTTCACGCATCGAGCCAGCCGATAAGCCGCCCGCGATATTGGTGAAATCCGGGATGCCGAACAAAGGATCGATCTGCACGCTGCCCTGCCGCGTATTGAGCAAACGCCGCAGGTGCTCGATCACCGATCGGGCCAGCATATCGATGCTGGTCTGGCTGGTGCGCTCGCCGCTTTGTGCGGCACCGGCGATTCTTTCCAGTAGGCGGCGTTCACGCATGCTGCTGTCCGCTTAAAGGTTGTTGCGAAATTAAGGCCGTCAGGCGAATTGTGGCGGATATTGTGCTCCGTTCATGTCCTTCCGGCGGCCTGCGGCCACCTCCCCCCTTTACTTCACTGCGCACAATATCCGCCACAATTCGCCTGACGGCCTTAATTTCACAACAGTTCTTTATGATTTTTGCGCCATTAGCCACCATCAGCGAACGTTAGTTGTCATCCATGTGTCTTGTGTGGTGATGCCACCGTCCAAGTAGGTCCATTTGATGCTCGAATATGCGAAAGAGACATCTTCCATGTGGCCCAGCGTCTCATTGGCCACCAACAGACGGTCCGGCATCCAGGTACGGATGCTGGTGATGATCGCGTTACCCAAGGTGACTGTGTAGTATTTTTCATCCTCGCCTTTTAACGACGAGCGATAGTACGTAAGCGTCACATTTTTCATTTTTTCGCCCGTCGTCAGTGCTTGAAGCAGCAGCGGCGATGCTTTATCGATTTCCTTGGTCAAGGTCATCGGTAGATGTACGCGCTGGCCGGTCGGCAAGCCAGTTTGCGGATTTCTCGGAATCTCGATGAGGTGCTCTACCGCTTGCACCGGAATTTCTTTTTCATGACCTGTGATGGCATTAAGCCCTTCAATGGGTCCTGCTTTAATACCTTCAAGGGTCAGATAGCATGGCATTGGCATGGCGATTTCCTGTTTTCAGTGGGTTGGAAAAACTGGGATGGGAGGGCTGCCCTTATCTTTTTTCAAGCTTGCCGACTAAAGACAAGGTAAACGACGCGCCCATGTATTTGAAATGCGGACGTACTTTCAGATCGACCTTGTACCAGCCCGGATCGCCGGCCACATCGGCCACGACGATCTCGGCTTGGCGCAGCGGACGTTGGCTGCGCACGCCTTCGACCGGGTTATCCATATCGGCGACATACTGGCTCACCCAATGATTCAATTCGCTTTCCAGATCGCCGCGCTCTTTCCAGGCGCCGATGTTTTCACGCTGGATAACCTTGATGTAATGCGCCAGCCGGCTGACCACGAACATGTATGGCAACTGCGTGCTTAATTTGTAATTCAGCTCGGCATCCTTGCCCTCTTTGCTATTGCCGAAGAATTTCGGTTTTTGCGCGGAGTTGGCGGAGAAAAAAGCTGCGTTATCGCTGTTCTTGCGCATGGTCAGCGCGATGAAGCCCTGCTCCGCGAGTTCGAATTCACGCCGTTCGGACACCAGCACTTCGGTCGGTATTTTGTTTTGCAGCTCGCCCATCGCTTCGTAGGTATAGATCGGCAAATCGCCGACGGTGCCGCCGCCTTGCGGTCCGATCACGTTGGCGCACCAGCGATAATCGGCAAAACTGCCGGTCAGGCGGCTGGCAAAGGCAAACGCGGCATTGCCCCAGAGGAAGCGGCTGTTGCCGTCCGAGACGTCTTCGCTGTAGTTGAATTTTTTGGCCGGGATGGTATCGGCGCCGTAGGGTACGCGCAGCAGGAAATGCGGCACCGTCAGGCCGACATAGCGCGCATCTTCGGTTTCGCGGAAAGCATTCCATTTAACGAATTGCGGGCCTTCGAACAGCGATGCCAAGTCCTTTAGATTGGGCAACTGGTCGTAGGCTTCGATGCCGAAAAACTGCGGTGCGGCAGCGGCGATAAACGGTGCGTGGCTCATCGCGGCGACGCTGGCAGCGTATTGCAGCAGCTGGATATCCTGACTGCCGGGGCCGAATGTGTAGTTGGCGACCATGGTGCCGAACGGCTGGCCGCCGAACTGGCCGTATTCTGCCGTGTACAGATTTTTATACAGGCCGGATTTGGTGATATCGGCCACATCCTGGAAATCGCTCAGTAATTTTTCCTTGCTGACACTGAGCAATTGAATCTTGATGTTTTCGCGGAAATCGGTACGGTCGATCAGAAATTTCAACGAGCGCCAGGCCGATTCTATTTTCTGGAAATCGGCGTGATGCAAGATTGCGTCGACTTGGGCGCAGAGCTTTTTATCCAGATCCGCGATCATGTCATCGACGGTGGCCTGGGTGATGCGCTCCACCGCATTTTGCGGTTCCATCAATTGCGCGATAAAGGCCTGGACACCCTGCATGGTGAGCGAATAGGCATCGTCGCCGGGCTTGATGCGCGCCGATTCGACTAATTGATCCAGCAGAGAAATATCGCCGGCGGCCGCGCTGGCAGCAGCGGCAGATTTTTGTGTGTTTTCGTCGCGCATTTTTTTCTCCGGTTATTTTTCCTGAATGCCAAGCTCGCCTAGCAAACGTGCGCGCACGCTTTCGTCGGCAATCAGCGCCTGCATTTTTTTGCGGAAATCGGGAATATTTCCCAGCGGTCCTTTGAGTGCTTTCAAGGCCTCGCGCAAGGCGATTATTTGCCGGAGTTCCGGCACCTGATCGACAATCGCATCGGGCCCGAAGTCATCTATCGCATCGAAACGCATGGTGATCGAGAGCGTCGCATCCGGCTCTGCGTTGGCCTCCAGCTTGTTCGGCACCGCCATGGTGAGCGCCAGTTTTTGCGCCTTCAACACATCGTTGAAATTATCTTTATCGATATTGATCGGCTTCATTTCTTCGACCGGCAAGGCTTCATCGCGCAATGTGTAATCGCCGACAACCAGTAATTTCAACGGTAGCTCGACTTCGGCCTTGGCGTCGCCGGTGGCTGGGCGATACACAATATTGACGCGTTCTTTGGGCGCTACTGAGCCATCGGATGCCATGATTTTTCTCCTTGGTGATGCTTAAAGCACGAGGAGACTGTAAGAGTTAAATGCGCAATTGGTATTACGGGATTGTTTCAAACGACATATTTCGAAGTTTAAATTCGGCGTTTGAACGAGAGGCGAAGAGAAAGGCGGAGAGAGAAAATGCTGTTCAGTTAAGGCGCCGTCAGGTGCGGTGTGGCGCGATGTTGTGCGCAGTGAGGTAAAGAAGGGAGGTGGCCGCAGGCCGCCGGAATGACACGA
>JAQGNR010000134.1 GCA_028291765.1 Herbaspirillum sp. | reverse complement strand
CCCAACCTGCATCGGCGCGGCGGCGGTTTCCTACGGATTCAGAAAAATCGAACCGGTCATCAAATTCATCGCACTGCCGGCCTGCTTCGTGGTGGCCGGCATGATTGCGGCTACCGCCTGGAATTTGGCGGCGCCGCTGCATCTTAATCCGTATGAAATCGCCGCCATCGTTGCGGTCGCGGTGCTGGTCGGATGGCGCAATCTCGATCCGGTGATCGTCGTGCTTGGTTCTGCCGCAGCCGGTGTGCTCTGGTGGTATGTGAACTGACCCCATCAAGCTTCACATCAAGCGCGCGGCACAAACCGCATCGCGGCCGAATTCATGCAATATCGCAAACCGGTAGGCTTCGGCCCGTCATCGAACACATGGCCGAGATGGGCATCGCAAAGGCGGCAGGAAATCGCATCGCGCTCCATGCCGAAGCTCTTATCGACTGCTTTGACGATATTGAGCGCCGAGATCGGTTGCCAGAAGCTCGGCCAGCCGGTGCCCGATTCGAATTTCGTCGTCGAATCGTATAACGCGGTGTCGCAGCAGATGCATCGATACAGGCCGTCGACATGGTTGTTCCAGGTTTTGCCGGTAAAGGGCGCTTCGGTTCCTGCGCGACGCGTTACCTGGTATGACTCCTCGGATAGCTGCTTGCGCCACTGCGCATCGGTCTTCACCAGCTTGGGAACGCGCGCGGTCTTTTCGCTTTTGCCGGCCGCCGTAATATATTCGATGGTCACGTCGGTCGGTGTTGCCGGCGCCGGCAAGGTCGCGGCGACGGCTCTGCCGAGAACCGTGTTGGCAAGCGCGAAGGCGATGCCGTATTGCAGGAGCGCCCGGCGTCCCGGTCTGGTTTCAGGTTCGGCGATTGTTTCGGGGACTGTTTTGCGTTCCATGCGCGGCGCTGCTGGTGGTCGGTTCGGTGAAATCATGATAGCTGGCTCCTTAGCCGAAGGTAAAGGCAAACGCCTGCGCGCCGCCGTCTGGAAATTCGATGGAAAAAGTATGTTCGCCGACGTCACCCGATTGGCGGATTAATTGATATAAACGCTGTTCTGTGATGATACCGTTACCGCTCGCATCGGTATCCACACCATGATTACCGGCCGGCGCTGCGCCATCCAGCAATACATGGAAACGCACCGGTTTGCCATTGGCGCCGGGGCCGAGCACCAGATGCAGATCCCGCGCGCGGAAGCGGAAGGCGATGGCGCCGGATGCGCCGCTCAGCACGGCTTTTTCTTCCGTGACACGCCAATCGCCGGCCAAGCCCCATTGATTGCGTTGCAGCGTGGCCGGCAGCACATAATCCTTGGGCTTGCCGCGCGCAAATCCGCCTTGCGACACAAAATTTTCCGCGCGCCTGTAACCGACATAGGTTTCCGGCGATTGCACCTCGGCCTGGTTTGAGGCGGCCTGGATACCGGATGCGGCAGCCCCGCTTGCGTTATTGGAAGCCGCCGGCGGCAGATTGCGCGCACCGGCTTCGGTCAGCAGGCGGCGAATGATCTGTTCCGATTCCGCGTAATTGCCTTCGCCGAAATGATGCGCACGGATATTGCCCGAAGCATCGATGAAATAGTGCGCAGGCCAATACTGGTTGTTGAAGCGTTGCCAGATGGCGTAGTCGTTATCGAGCGCGACCGGATAGGCAATGGCCAGTTCCTGCACCGCATGCTGGACGTTCTTCAGGTCTTTTTCGAATGCAAATTCGGGCGCATGGACGCCGATGACGACCAGACCGTAGTCCTTATATTTCTCATACCATGCTTTGACATATGGCAGCGCGCGCAAACAGTTGATGCAGGAATAGGTCCAGAAATCGACCAGCACGACTTTGCCGCGCAAGGTTTGCGGCGTCAGCGGCGGCGAGTTCAGCCAGGTAGTCGCGCCGGCCAGCGAAGGCAGGCTGCCTTCGATCGGCAATGGGCTATTTTCTGTCGCATCCGCCGTCGCGCCGTTGCTGGTTTTTGCACTTGTATTTGCGCTGACGTCATCGGCATTGGTCTTGGCATTGGCGGGCGGCGCAATTCGCTCGATCAGCGATTGCTCCAGCCGATTGGTGCTGTTCAAGGATACGCGCGTGAGAACAGTGGTATCCCAGCCGAGGGCGATTGCGGCCACCGCGAGCAACACGGCAATGCCGAGGCCGCGCCGTATCCAGTCGCTGGCGCCGAGCGACTTTTTCATAGTGGCAAACACGCGCCCGCCGGCCAGGATCGCGACACCGAGCGAGGTAGCGGCGCCGGCAGCATAGGCGAACAACAGCAAGCTGGTATGGGTGTTCGGGCCGGAAATTGCCGCGCCGGTCAGCACCAGGCCCAGTACCGGCCCGGCGCAAGGCGCCCATAACAGGCCGGTCGCCACGCCGAGCAACATGGCGCGGACCAGGCCGGATTCGTTGTCGCCGGCGGGGGAGGTCTGCAGCAAGCGGTTGCCCAGGGAGACGAACGGCTGCGCAATGCGATCGGCCAGTTGCTTTGACAATAAGGTCAGGGCAAATGCGGTGAGCAGAATCAAGGCCAGAATGCGGCCGTATTGATTGACATGCACAGCCCACGCACCGCCGACGGCAGCCAATGAAGCGATGGCTGTAAAGGTAAGCGCCATGCCGATGAGCATCGGTAAGCCGCTTTTTAAAAACGGTTGCTCGGCCCGCGCGAATACAAAGGGCAGTACCGGCAGGATGCAGGGACTCAAAATGGTCAGCACACCGCCGAGAAAAACTAAAAGTACCAAAATCATTTGCGCCTTGTGGACCAGTGTCGAAGAGATTGCAATGACCGATCCGCCTACGAAAATTCACATCGGTCAGAGCTTAGTTCGTCCATTGGCGAAAATGGTTACAGGATGACAGAAAAATCGTCAGCGTCATTCAGACCAGGAAAACACCAGTCGCTGGTGACTGCCCTTTTTCAATGTGGTCCGTTCAGTTTTGGTGACGTCTTTGCTGGAGGCTTCGACTTGATAGTTTCCATCCGGCAAATTAGCCAAAAAGTAGGGGCCTTGCGATACCGTGTCGATGACGGTCTTGCCGGTGCGGTCGCTTATCTTGACATGCACGTTGGCGAGATAGGGGGCACTGGCGCCGGCCTTGGCGCTGAAAACCAGTTCCAGAGAATATTTGGAGGCGGCGTTCTTCATTGCTGTCGATTCGTCGATCCCAATCCCTCCGGATAGGTAACTAACGCCCCCCTCGGTGGTCGCCGCGGGAAGGGGGGACTGCTCATCTTGCGCATGGAGCGCCGGTGCGGCCATCAGCCCAACCAGCAGCGCGCAGCATAAAAACTTGTTCATATCGGCTCCTTATCGTTGTGATCATCATTGGAAGGCAATCGCAATAACAATAGCAATAACAAGCGATCCCTCCTGATATGACTGCTTATTCAGTGTTCTGGTTGCAGCCTGGCAGGACTGGTTGCATGGCCGTTGATTAGCAAGCGCCCGCTCCCCGGCTCTTGTTTTGATGTAAAAATCCTGTAAATAGCCAAGAAAAAATCATCTGGCCTAAGTTAATATTATGGAATGCTTTGGACTGACGGGCAGGCTGGTGCATTTCTTTTTTCAACGGGATTAAATCAAAAATGAGCGAACATAATAAATTGGCGGAAGGGGCGTTGGGCATCGCTGAATCGGTCGTGATGGGCGTGGCGGGAACTGCGCCGGCATTCAGTGTTGCCGCCACCACCACCACATTGGTGGCGGCCGTCGGCGTGTTGTCTGCGGCCAGTATTCTGTATTGCGGCTTAATTATGTTCGGCGTCACGCTCGCCTTCATGCACCTGAACAAGACCGACCCTAACGCAGGTGCTTCGTATGCATGGGTCAGCCGGGTATTTAACCCGACACTGGGCTTTTTCGCCGGCTGGGCGTTGCTGGTGGCCTCAGCTGTGTTCATGGTCTCGGGCACGGTGCCGGCTGCGACCGCTACGCTGCTGCTGGTCGCGCCTTCCCTGGCTGCCGAACCGGCATGGGTAACGGCAGTTGCCGCCGGCTGGCTGCTGGTAGTCAGCGCAGTGATCCTTAAAGGCATTAAGCCCACCAGCTACACGCAAATTGTCATGACCGGGGTGGAAGTGCTTATTCTGGTGATCGTCATCGTCGCGGCTTTTATCCAGTTTGCCCACCATCCGGCCCACATCTTCGGTCTGGCGCAGTTATCGCCGACGGCAATTACACCGGCCTTGTTCGCCACCGGCGCGCTGACCTCTCTATTCTTTTTCTGGGGCTGGGACGTCACCGTCAATCTCAATGAAGAAACGCGGGATGCATCGCGCTCGGCAGGCCATGCTGCGATCTGGGCGATGCTCATCGTGATGTTGCTCTTCATTACGTTTCTGGCTGCCGTGCTGCTGGTATTGAGCGATGCGGAAATCAGCCAGTCCGGCACCAACATCGTTTTTGCCTTGGCCGATAAGCTGTTTCCGCGGCCATGGGGTTATATGGCGGTCATCGCCGTGATGCTCAGTTCAGTCGGTACGCTGGAAACCTCCATCCTGCAATTTACGCGCACTTTATTTGCGCAGGGGCGCTCCGGTTCTTTGCATCCGCGCTACGCCAAATTGCATCCGGTCTGGCGCACACCATGGGTGGCAACGCTGACGCTCACGGTCCTTGGTCTGGTATTTTTGTTGCTGTCGTCGCATTTCCCGAGTGTCAACACCATCATTCAGGATTCGGTCAACGCCATCGGCTTTCAAGTGGCGTTTTATTACAGTCTGGCCGGTTTGGCCTGCGCCTGGCATTATCGGCGCCGTGCTTTCGACAATATCCGTAATTTGCTGCTGTTGCAGATATGGCCGCTGGCCAGCGCGGGTTTTCTGATCTTTATTGCGATCTACAGTATTCCGACTTTTGATATGACCACCAAATTTGTCGGTATTGGGGGCATTGTTATCGGGGTGATTCCGTTATTGCTCAATCGTTTCCGTACGCGGCATATTTTGCGGGCGACGGTATAAAAAGAGGCCGACCGTAAAAAAATGAAAATACTGCTGGCTGAAGACGACACGATGATTGGAGAGAATATCCAGATCGCGCTGGTCGGGGAAGGAATGGATGTCGATTGGGTGATGGATGGCGTGGCGGCCGAAGCTGCCGTCGAAAGCATGAAATTCGATGCGATGCTGCTTGATCTCGGGTTGCCGCAAAAGGATGGAACCGCCGTCCTGCAGGCATTGCGGGCACGTAAAAACGATATTCCGGTGCTGGTCATGACAGCGCGAGATACAGTGCGCCAACGGGTGCTTGGATTAAATATCGGCGCCGACGACTATCTGGTCAAACCATTCGATCTGGAAGAGCTGATCGCCAGGCTATATGCGCTGGTGCGCAGGTCGCGCGGCGGTCTCGATCTGGTTTATCGCCATGGCGATGTCACCGTCAATTCGGTCACGCGTGAAGTTTTTTTCCTGCAACGCCAAATCGTTCTGTCCTCTCGGGAATGGGCCATTCTCGACGCGCTGGTGGCCCGGCCGGGCGCCATTCTGTCCCGCGCCCAGCTCGAAGACCGGCTCTACGGCTATGCCGGAGAAGTGGAGAGCAATGCAGTTGAAGTCTATATTTACGGCCTGCGTAAAAAACTGGGACAGCAATTCATCATCAATACCCGCGGCTTGGGTTACAAGGTTGAAAAAGTCTGATGCGTTCGCTGCGCATGCGTTTGATCTTCTTGCTTGGCGCGGCCATTATCGCGGCCGCCGTGCTGCAGTTTTTTACCGCCATGCAAGCGACCACGCGCGAGGCCGACAAGCTGTTCGATTTCCATATGCGGCAAATGGCTTTGGCTTTGCAAGGCAGAAGTTTTACCCATGCAAAATTGAATAATGCCACCGATGCAGAGGGAAACAACTTTGAATTCGTGATTCAAATTTGGGCCGATAACGGCGCGGAAGTCTATCAATCCAGAGTCCATAGCGTGCTTCCCGCCCAAGCCGCCCTTGGGTATTCCACGGTAACGCTGGCCAATGGCGATTGGCGAACTTACACCGAGCGTTCTCAAAACCGTGTGATTCAAATTGCACAAAAAATGCAGGCAAGAGAAAACCGTGCGCTGTTAATTGCGTGGCGCTCGGTGTGGCCGATCATCCCCGTATCGTTGTTGCTGTTCGGTGTCGCATGGTGGGTGATTACCTCGGCGCTTTCACCACTGAACCGCATCGGCCGCGAGCTTGCCACGCGCAACATGAATTCTCATACGCCGATTGCCGAGGATCATTTACCGGAAGAGGTGGCGCGGCTGGTGGCCGAACTCAATTCATTACTCTCCCGGATGGAACAAGCGCTGCTGTCCCAGCAACGTTTTGTGGCGGACGCCGCGCATGAGCTGCGCTCCCCTGTCACCGCGCTAAAACTTCAGATACAAACATTGGCGCGGGCAAAAGACGAAAAAACGCATGACGAAGCGGTAGTGCGCCTGCAGGGCGGAATCGACCGTTCTTCCAGATTGATCGAGCAACTTCTGGTATTGGCAAGACAGGACCCGCTATCGCAGACACTCGAATCGGATGCGGTCTCATTGCCGGCATGCGTGGAATTGGCGGTCGAGGACATGCAAGTGTTTGCGCTGTCCCGGCAGATCCAGATCGAATACGGATCGTTGGCCGAAGCCGACATCGTCGGCGATGAAGAGGCGCTGCGGATAATGGTCCGTAATTTAGTCGATAACGCGGTGCGTTATACGCCGGAGCAGGGGAGCGTGAAAATCGATCTTGCCATCCATAATGCGATGCTTGTTTTGTCGATTCAAGATTCAGGACCGGGCATTTCCCAGGCCAATCGTCCCAGGGTTTTCGATCGCTTTTATCGTGTCCCCGGAACGAGGCCCAGCGGAACCGGATTAGGATTGGCGATCGTCAAAGCTGTTGCGGATCGGCATCAGGCGACGGTGCAACTGCGCAATGTACCCGCCGGTGGCCTGGAAGTTAACATCAGCTTTCCTAAATTCTTCAGTTCAGCAGCATTGCCTTAACGCCCCTCAAAAATCTAAAAATATCGATCGCAGCCGGGTTTTTAAATTAATTTTATTTTTCAGTTTCCCTTAAGAATCGCCATGCAATATGGCGTGCACATAAATAAAAGGGAGATGTGGATGTCGATAATTAAAAAGACTTTGCTAGCAACGGCGGCAGCGGCGGTATGCGGCTTACCATTGATGGCGCAGGCGCAAACCAGCGTTGTCGTTTACGGAAAAATGTATCCGGACATGACGCATATCAATGTCAGTGGCGCTTCACCAGTAGGCACGACGGTGAGCACCTTGAGTGCTTCTGCAAAGGGAACTAACAACACCAGTCTGACCACCATGGATGCCCCCAATTCGCGCCTCGGCTTTCGCGGCGCCGAAGATCTGGGCGGCGGTTTGGAAGCAATCTTTCAATTGGAAATGGGCTTCTCTCTCAATAATGGCGCGCAATCATCAGCCAATGCCTTATTCAGTCGCAACAGCTTCCTGGGCTTGGCCGGCAACTTCGGTACCGTCAAGCTCGGCAACATGGACACTGTGTACAAAGAGCTGGGCGATCACATGTCATTCCTCGGCATCACCAGCGGCAATTTCATGTCGATCGCCAATGTCCTTTCCAAGCCCGGTTTCGGCACCAATTCGGCATCGAGTTTTCATCTGCGCCGCACCAATAGCGTCATCTACGAGTCGCCCTCATTTTCCGGACTCAAAGGCCTGTTCGATTGGTCCCCGAACGGCACCGCAGGCGATGCGTCGAGTGGCGTGATTTCCACTGGCGTTAAATATGAAAGCGGCCCTGTCTATCTGGCGCTCGCCTACGAAACGCATAAAGACATGTTTGGCGCCTCGCTGAACATTCCGACGGCCATCGCCAATACCACGGGCGGCATTGCAAATGCCGGCGCAAGTTCAAAAGATACGGCGCTGCGCGCAACGGCGCAATATCGATTCCCGGATGATTACCGCGCCGAAATCAACCTTGCGCAATTGAAATATGACGAAAGCGGCGGTGCTGTCGGCAAATTTGCAAACTACAAACACAACACCTGGTCGATCTCCGCAGAAAAACTGATCGGCGCCATAACGCTGGTTGCCTCTTATGCGAAAAGCGCTGCCGGCACTTGTTCTTTGGTTGGGGGCGTTGCTTGCACCACATCCGGTTTGAACGCCAGCATGTACAACCTCGGGACTTCTTATTCCTTGTCGAAACGGACCTCTTTGTTCGCCGTATATTCGTACATGGGCAACGATAGCTCTGCAGTACAAAGTAATTGGCTCAACGGCAAGCTTGCCGATGGTCAAAATACCTCGACGCTAGGCATCGGTATCAGCCATAGTTTCTGATAAGAGGAAGCCAGGCATCTGTTCTGAAAAACACCCGCACGCGCACGCTATGCCCCGGCGTGATCGTACGGGTGTTCGATGGATAGAATAAGACGCTGGCGAGCTTATCGAATCATTCGCTGCTCAGGGATGCGAATTTCCGTGTCTGGATTCCCTCCAAAATGACACTACCGGCTTTTAAGCCGGTTTTTTTTCGTGCGGAGCGTCCATAACGGTGCATGCAGATCGCCATAAAATCACTTAAATTCACCAATATTGCATGCAAGGTAATTGCATTGCCTGCAAATCAGGCATATAACGGCTGGAAAATAAAACAATTGGTATGCAAACTACCGGTCCGCGCTGATTCGGAGAAACAACGGCATCGCCACCCATTCGAGTGGCACATAAATTGCTTTTAGCCGTCTGTCTCCACTCCGTCGCTACACCTACGCCACACCTACCTGAGAGATTTCCATGCCTTCCAAGAAGATATCCTTAATAAAAAAGCTTTCTCGCTGGCTATTACCATTACTGGCGCCATTGGCATTGATGCTGCATGCGCCTGTGCAGGCTGAAACCGTGGCCCGTTACGGTATTTCAATGTCCGACATCCCATTGACCACCGGTCAGCCGGACCGTGGCGCGGGCGCCTATCAATTTACCGGGCATACCATTTACGATCCGCTGGTGGCATGGGAAGCCAATATCGCCACCCGTCCGGGCAAATTGGTGCCTGGCCTGGCGACTTCCTGGAAGGTTAATCCGGCCGATAACAAGAAGTGGACTTTCGCGCTGCGCAAGGGCGTCAAATTTCACGATGGTTCCGATTTCAAGGCCGACGCCGTAATCTGGAATCTGGAAAAGGTGCTCAACGATAAATCACCGCAATTCGATCCGAAGCAAGCCGCCCAGGTGCGTTCGCGGATTCCGTCCATCGCCTCCTATAAGAAGATCGACGACTACACGGTAGAAATCACCACCAAGGAAGTCGATGCCTTATTTCCGTATCAACTGCCGTGGTTCCTGATTTCCAGCCCGGCGCAATGGAGCAAGCTGGGTGGCGATTGGAACAAATTCGCCTTCCAACCTTCCGGCACCGGCCCGTTCAAACTGGATAAGCTGGTTCCGCGCGAACGCGCCGAACTGGTCAAAAACCCAAACTATTGGGATAAGACCCGCCTGGCCAAAACCGACCGCATCATATTGATGCCGATCCCGGATGCGCTGACCCGCGCCAATGCGCTGCTCAACGGCCAGGTCGATATCATCGAAACACCACCGCCGGATGCATTGGCGCAACTAAAAAGCAGCGGCTTCAAGCTCGTCACCAATGTGACGCCGCATGTCTGGCCTTACCATTTCAGCACCTTGCCCGGCTCGCCGTGGACCGACATCCGGGTCCGCAAAGCGGCCAATCTGGCGATCAATCGCGACGAAGTCGTGGCATTGATGAATGGCCTGGCAGTACCGGCCAAAGGCCAGGTCGATCAAACCAGCCCATGGTTTGGCAAACCGACCTTTGTGCTGAAATACGATCTGGCGGCAGCGCGTGCATTAATGGCGCAGGCCGGTTACAGCCAGGCACACCCGCTGAAAACAAAAATCATCATCGCCCAGGGCGGCACCGGCCAGATGTTGTCGCTGCCGATGAATGAATACATTCAGCAAAGCCTGAAAGAAATCGGCATCGATGTCGATTTCGAAGTGGTCGAACTGGAGAGCCTGTACACCAACTGGCGCGCCGGCGCGGCTTCGCCGGACAATGTCAGCAAGGGCATTACCGCGATCAACCTGGGTTATGTGACGGCCGATCCGTTCTACGCGATCACCCGCTTTGCCGACAGCAAATATATTGCGCCCAACGGCGTTAACTGGGGCAGCTATAAAAACCCCAAGGTCGATGCCCTGATCGCCAAGATCAGCACCACGTTCGATCCGAAAGCGCAGGATATATTGCTGGGGCAGGTACACCAGGCCATGGTCGACGACGCCATGATGTTGTGGGTCGTGCATGACGTCAATCCGCACGTCATTTCGCCTAAAGTCAAAGGCTTCGTGCAGGCGCAGCACTGGTTCCAGGATTTGACCACGATCCAGATGTAAGGCTGCAAGGATTGTCGATCGAATGATTCGGATCGGGTGCATCGACGATGCACCCGATCCATTTGCTATTGAGCCTGTATCTGCGGGCTTCCGATCGTTTGTTGAAAGATGACATGTTCGTTTATGTTTTAAAACGCCTGCTTTACGCAATACCGATTGCGCTCAGCGTGACGGTCTTTTCTTTTATGCTGGTTTATATTGCCCCCGGCGATCCGCTCAATGCGATCGCGCCGGCGGACGCGCCGGCCGAAGTGATTGCCGCCTTGAAAAGCGCCTACGGCCTCGATAAGCCGATCCCGGTTCAATACGGCCTGTGGCTGCTGCGGGCGCTGCATGGCGATCTCGGCGCGTCCATTGCATCGGGCCGTTCCGTGTCCACCGAAGTCTTGAGCGCAGTCAGCAATACGCTGGTGCTGGCGGTGGCGGCAGGTGTGCTGGGCGTGCTGCTGGGCTGCGTGCTGGGTGCGCTGGCCGGTTATCGCCAGGGCGGCTGGATCGACCGCATCGCCAGCGTGTTCTCGGTGATCGGCGTGAGCGTGCCGCATTATTGGCTCGGGCTGGTCCTGACGATTATTTTTTCGGTGTGGCTATCCTGGTTTCCGGCCATGGGCGCCGGCGCCGGCGGTTCGGCCGGCTGGCTGTGGGATTACGCTCACATACGCTATCTGGTGCTGCCGGCGGTTACTCTCTCGGTGATCCCGATGGGCATCATCACCCGCACGGTGCGCGCGCTGGTCGGCGATATGCTGGGACAGGAATTCATCACGGCGTTGCGCGCACGCGGCCTGAGCCCGCGCGCGATTTTTCGCCATGTCGCCAAAAACACAGCGCCAACCGTACTGGCGGTAGCCGGCCTGCAACTAGGCTATCTGATGGGCGGATCGATTCTGGTCGAAACGGTATTCGCCTGGCCCGGCGCCGGATTCTTGCTCAACACCGCGATTTTCCAGCGCGATATCCCGCTGCTGCAAGGCATCATCCTGGTGTTGTGCATGTTCTTCGTCGCGCTCAATCTCATTGTCGATATCCTGCAGCCGCTCCTCGATCCGCGCATGGGCCGCAGTTGATGAAGCGCCAAGGGCGTCAGGCGGGCTGCGGCGGATGTTTGTGCGCAGTGAGGTAAAGAAGGGAGGTGGCCGAAGGCCGCCGGAATGACACGAACGG
>JAQGNR010000131.1 GCA_028291765.1 Herbaspirillum sp. | reverse complement strand
ACACCGGCGCCGACGGTACGGCCGCCTTCGCGAATCGCGAAACGCAGACCTTCTTCCATCGCAATCGGGTTGATCAACTGCACTGTGATCGACACGTTATCGCCCGGCATCACCATTTCTTTGTCTTTTGGCAACTCGATCGAACCAGTCACGTCCGTGGTACGGAAGTAGAACTGGGGACGATAGTTGTTAAAAAATGGCGTATGACGGCCGCCTTCGTCTTTCGACAACACATAGATCTCGCCTGTGAAATGCTTGTGCGGCTTGATCGAACCCGGCTTGGCCAATACCTGGCCACGCTCCACGTCTTCACGCTTGGTGCCGCGCAGCAGCACGCCAACGTTGTCGCCCGCCTGACCTTGATCGAGCAGCTTGCGGAACATTTCAACACCGGTACAAGTCGTCTTGGCTGTGTCGCGGATACCGATGATTTCCAGTTCTTCGCCAACTTTGACAATACCGCGCTCGATACGGCCAGTCACCACAGTACCGCGACCCGAAATCGAGAATACATCTTCAACCGGCAGCAGGAAGGCGCCGTCGATAGCGCGTTCCGGTGTCGGGATGTAGGTATCGAGTGCTTCGGCCAGCGCCATGATCGCCTGCTCGCCCAATGGACCTGTGTCGCCTTCGAGCGCCAACTTGGCCGAACCCTTGATGATCGGCAGATCGTCGCCTGGGAATTCGTACTTGGTCAGCAGCTCGCGCACTTCCATTTCCACCAGTTCCAGCAACTCTTCATCATCGACCATGTCGGCCTTGTTCAGGAACACGATGATGTATGGCACGCCAACCTGACGCGACAACAGGATATGCTCGCGCGTTTGCGGCATTGGGCCGTCGGCTGCCGAACACACCAGGATCGCGCCGTCCATTTGCGCTGCGCCTGTAATCATGTTCTTCACATAATCGGCGTGGCCTGGGCAATCAACGTGCGCATAGTGACGATTGGCTGTCTCATATTCAACGTGCGCTGTGTTGATCGTAATGCCGCGCGCTTTTTCTTCCGGCGCCGCATCGATTTGATCGTAGGCCTTCGCTTCGCCGCCAAATTTCTTCGACAATACCGTCGCAATCGCCGCTGTCAGCGTGGTTTTACCATGATCGACGTGACCGATTGTGCCCACGTTTACGTGGGGCTTGGTCCGTTCAAACTTGCCTTTTGCCATTTTGGACTCCTAACGATTTTATGAGAATGCTCAGGCAAAACGCCCGACCTAATTGCTGACTCGAATTGCTGACAATACTGCGAACTGAATACTTGAAAATGCGCCGATAACTACTGCACCTGGTGCCCTTGACGTGGATCGAACACGTGGCCTCTCCCTTACCAAGGGAGTGCTCTACCACTGAGCTACAAGGGCTACATGACCATTTGCACCAACAGCCGAACGATGCAAACAGAAAAACTGGAGCGGGTGAAGGGAATCGAACCCTCGTCATAAGCTTGGAAGGCTTCAGCTCTACCATTGAGCTACACCCGCGAGGCACTGCTTCCGCCACAAACTAAAACCTGACGAGCCACACCCGCGCCCTTTTACTACTTAATCTTTTACTACTTAATCATTTACTACTTAATCAATTACTTAATCGAACCACCAACCACTTAATCCGACCACTACCTTAATCAGTAACACTGCGCCTAAATTCCCGCAATTTCCTGCTTCTTGCTTAATTTCCACCTGATCCTGCTTTTAATTCTCTGGTGGAGAGGGCTGGATTCGAACCAGCGTACTCGTAAGAGGGCAGATTTACAGTCTGCTGCCATTAACCACTCGGCCACCTCTCCACGGGGAACCCAAAACTATATTGGAACACCTTTACCTTGTCAACAAAAAGCTACCGGATATTGTCAAGTTTCCAAAAATAAAGGTAGGCCGGGTAGAGGCCCGGCATAATTCCTCTCCTACAGTTTTAATCCAGACAGAAATTAAATGGCCATCCCGCCAAAGCTTCATTTCTTTTTCAGACGGAATACCGCCAGACTACCGCGCCAGTTCGGCAGTACCGAAACCGCCCTGCCTTCATCCAGCGCAACCCGCTCAAGGACGTCCAACCCGACTGCGTTGGCTAACGCCTCGAAGTCCTGGATCGTTGCGCAACGCAAATTAGGGGTGTCGTACCATTCATACGGTAGCGACTTCGACACCGGCATGTGGCCGCGCAGCAATGCCAGCCGATGCGGCCAGTAAGCGAAATTCGGGAACGACACAATGGCTTCGCGGCCAACACGGGCGATTTCGCGCAATGTACCCTCGACATCTTTCATCATCTGCAACGCGGACAGGCACAACACAGTGTCGAACGCATTATCGGCGAACATGGCCAGCCCTGCCTCCATATCCTGCTGGATCACCGATACCTGGCGCGCGATGCACTGCGGGATTTGTGCATCATCGATTTCAATGCCGTAACCGCTACAACCCTTATCAGTCTGCAAATAATCGAGCATCACCCCATCGCCGCAACCCAAATCGAGGACATGAGACTGCACACGCACCCAATGCGCAATAAAAGCCAAGTCTGGACGCAATACTCGCAATTCGGAAAAATTCATACCGCAACCTCAGCTAGCTCGTCCCAAATGCCGCGATAGTACTCGCGCAGCACTTTCATATACCGCGCGTCGTCCAATAGAAACGCATCATGGCCGTGCGGCGCGTCGATCTCGGCGTAGGACACACGGCGCTTGTTGTTGACCAGCGCCTGCACCATGTCGCGGCTGCGTTCCGGCGCAAAACGCCAATCGGTCATGAACGAGACCACCAGAAATTTGGCCTGCGTATTGCGAAAGGCTGCGGTCAGATCGCCGCCGAACTCTTTGGCCGGATCGAAATAATCGAGCGCTTTGGTGATCAGCAGATAGGTATTCGCATCGAAATACGTGGCGAACTTGTCGCCCTGATAGCGCAAATAAGATTCGATTTCGAAATCGACGCCATAACCGAATTGATACGAACCGTTGCGCAATTCGCGCCCGAATTTCGCGGCCATGTCGTCATCCGACAAATAGGTGATATGCCCGACCATGCGCGCCACGCGCAAGCCGTTTTTCGGCACCACGCCATAAGCATAATAATCGCCGCCATGGTAATCCGGATCGGTCAGAATGGCTTGCCGGGCAACGTCGTTAAACGCGATATTCTGCGCTGACAACTTCGGTGTCGATGCAATCACCACACAATGCCGCAAGCGCTGTGGAAACAACATGCCCCAGGCTAAAGCCTGCATGCCGCCCAGCGAACCGCCCATGACGGCAGCAAACTGCTCAATGCCGAGTGCGTCGGCAAGCAGAGCCTGAGCCTGCACCCAATCATCAACGGTGACCACCGGAAAGCCGGCGCCATAAGGCTTACCGGTTGCTGCATTGATGTGCATCGGCCCAGTCGAGCCGAAACACGAACCGAGATTATTCACGCCGATGACGAAGAAACGATCCGTATCCAACGGCTTGCCGGGCCCCACCATGTTGTCCCACCAACCGAGGCTTTCCGGATCATCTGCGTACATGCCGGCCACATGATGCGAGGCATTGAGCGCATGGCACACCAGTACGGCGTTGGAACGCGCTGCATTGAGCGTCCCATAGGTTTCATACACGAGATCGTAATTTGCCAGCGTCGCCCCGCTTTGCAATTGCAAGGGTCCGGCAAAATGCATGGTTTGCGGCGCGACAATACCAATCGACATAGACAACACTTCTCTAAACAAATGCGTTCAAAAATAAAAAAGCCCGCGATCATTCAGCGGGCTAAATTCGGGGCTTATGGATCAAGCTCGCTTTAGCCGTATTTATTTGATGGACCCCGCAAGATCCACCAGCGCCCGCAAGCTGAGATTGACATCACTCAAATCGGCGCAATGCAGCAAGAATAACCAAGTCGGCCTGCCGCGTCAAACTGCCATCTTGAGGCGGCGCAGTTGTTCGACCGCGGCCACGATCGCCATCGGCTCCGTGCTGCGCAGGATCTTCTTGACTTGCGGCCTGATCTGGCTCAGGTCGCTATTCAGAATTTCTTGCTTTACCGACAATAATTGAGCCGGATGCATCGAAAATTCCAATAACCCCATTCCCAGCAGCAAACGCGTCAACTTGATATCACCCGCCATTTCGCCGCATACCGCGACCGGAATACCGGCCTTTTTGCCGATTGCGATGACACTGCCCAGCAAATACAAAATAGCCGGATGCAACGGATTATAAAGGTGCGCCACCTCATGATCGACGCGATCGATCGCCAGCGTATATTGAATCAAATCGTTGGTGCCGATCGATAGAAAATCCAGCCGCTTGATAAACATCGGCAACGCCAGGGCTGCGGCAGGAATTTCGATCATGGCGCCGATAGGAATCTTCGCATCGAATTTTTGACCGCGTACTTGCAATTGCGCTTTAGCTTGCTCGATCAGCGTCAGCGTCTGATCGATCTCGAATGCATGCGCCATCATCGGAATGAGCAGACTGATCGGGCCATAGGCGGAGGCCCGCAAGATGGCGCGCAATTGGGTAAGGAATATCTGCGGCTCGGCCAGGCAATAGCGCACCGCGCGTAAACCCAGCGCCGGATTCATTGAAGTCTGCTCATCGGTATCCAGCGGCTTGTCGGCGCCGACGTCGAGCGTGCGGATCGTCACCGGCCGCCCCTTCATCGCTACCACCGTCGCGCGATAAGCTTCGAACTGCTCGTCTTCCGAAGGAAATTTTTCGAGAAACGCGCCGCGCCCCATGAACAGGAATTCCGAGCGAAACAGACCGATGCCATTAGCGCCGGCATCCATCGCCGCCCGGCAATCGTCCGGCAGCTCGATATTGGCAAGCAACTCGATCGCAACGCCATCCAGGGTGACAGCCGGCGTCTTTTTCAGGCGCCCCAGTTTCTTGCGGTCGCGCAACAATTGCGCCTGACTTTCGCGATACTGCATCAGCACCAGCGGCGCCGGATCGACGATCACCACGCCGGCATCGCCGTCGATAATCAGTAAATCATCCTGTTTGACCAGCCCCGATGCATTGTGCATGCCGACCGCGGCCGGAATATCCAGGCTGCGCGCGACAATGGCCGTATGCGAATTCTGTCCGCCCATATCGGTTACAAATCCGGCAAAAGCCCGATCGCGGAACTGCAGCATATCTGCCGGTGAAATATCATGCGCCACGACAATGATGTGCGCTGAGGCATGATCGTCCTCGTCCGGCAGCACGGTCGCGCTGCCGGTCAGAACTTTCAAAATCCGTTCGCCGACCTGCTGGATATCGGCCTTGCGTTCACGCAAATAAGCATCTTCGATCTCATCGAACTGCGCCGACAATTCATCGATCTGCGTAACCAGCGCCCATTCGGCGTTGTAACACCGGTTTCTAATGATCTCCAGCGGCATTTCGGACAGCATCGTATCCGACAGAATCAGCGCATGCACATCCAGGAAAGCCGCCAATTCGGCCGGCGCATCTTTAGGCAAGGTATGGCGAATCGTATGCAATTCCCGATGCACCGCAATAATTGCATCCTTAAGCCGCTGCACTTCGGCCTCGACCTGCTCCTCGGCAATCAAATAATGTTCGACATCCAGCGCCGCAGGCGTGAGCAGATGAGCCCGCCCGATCGCAATGCCTTGCGAAACTGAAATGCCATGTAAGGTGAAGGATGCCATCGCGTAATCTCCGTTCTACTTTTATCCGCGCCGATCCATTATTTCAGCTATTCGACTATCCGCCATCGCTGGCCATTGCCGCGCCTTTGGCACGCATTTGCCCACTTACTCGCCTTCACCAAAGCGATCCCCGATCAACGCCGTCAGCGCCTCGACGGCGGTCTGCTCGTCATCGCCGTGGGTTTCCAGCAATACCGTGCTGCCCTTGCCCGCGGCCAGCATCATCACGCCCATAATCGATTTCGCGTTGACCCGCCGTTTGTTATAACTGAGCCAGACCTCGCTGTTAAATTTACCCGCAATTTGCGTCAGTTTGGCTGAGGCGCGCGCATGCAAGCCGAGCTTATTGATGATTTCAAGTTCTTTCTGGATCATTTTTGATTTTTATCAAGAGGAGAGACGAATCCGATTATCGACACGCACCGCGCCGTTGTGCCCCCCGGCGAGCGCCATTTCAACTACAACATCCAAGGTATCTTCACGATAAGTAATAGCGCGCAACAACATCGGCAGACTGATGCCGGCAATCACCTGCACATCCGGCAGCGCGCACAGCGGACCGGTACAGTTCGAAGGCGTGCCGCCCATGATATCGGTAATGACCAATACGCCGCTGCCGTCGTTGAGCCGGGCAATCGCCAGATCCGCCAAATGCTGGATTTCAGCTGGATTCTGGTCGGCCACCATATCGATCGCTTCAAATCGCTCCGGCTTCGTGCGAAACACGTGCGTGGCAGCAGCGACAAAAGCCTGTCCCAGCGGCGCGTGGGTTAAAAGAAGAAGACCGACCATATTGTTTTAAGAGCAATTATTTACGAGTAACTACTTTACCGCAGCTTCCACTGCAGTAATAAACATTTCAGCAACATCAAAACCCGCCTGTTGCTTGATTTCCTGGAAGCAGGTCGGGCTGGTCACATTGATTTCCGTCATATAGTCGCCGATCGCATCGAGGCCGACCAATAATAAACCACGATCGTTGAGCACCGGCGCCAGTGCTTCCGCCATTTTCAAATTGGCGGCGGTGATCGGTTGCGCCACGCCCAGACCGCCTGCAGCCAGATTGCCGCGCACCTCATTACCTTGCGGGATGCGCGCCAATACGAATGGCACTACACGGCCGCCAATCAACAGGATGCGCTTATCGCCTTCAGTAATTTGTGGAATGAATTTCTGCACCATTATTGTGCAACGACCGTTATCGGTCAGCGTTTCGATAATCGAACCCAGATTCATACCGTCTTCGCCCACGCGAAAAATGCCGGCGCCGCCCATACCGTCGAGCGGCTTCAGAATCACATCCTTATGCTCAGTATGAAATGCGCGCAGACGTTTGGCGTCCCGCGTCACCAATGTCGGCGCGGTATATTGCGAAAACTGCGCGATGGCCAGCTTTTCATTGTGATCGCGAATTGCCGACGGCTTATTGAACACCCGCGCGCCCTGCTTTTCCGCCAACTCCAGCAAATAGGTAGTGTAAATGTATTCCATATCGAACGGTGGATCCTTGCGCACCACGATCGCATCGAATTCCGACAAATACATCTCACTATAAGTCCCGCGGCGGAACCAGTCATCGGGGTCGCCCGTCAGCGTAACAAGCGCGGCATTGGCCGTCACCAAGCCGGATTCCAGCACCACATCCTGTTGTTCGAACGCATACACCTGATGGCCGCGACGCGCGGCCTCAGTCATCATTGCGTAAGTCGAGTCCTTATAAATTTTGAAATGGGAAAGCGGGTCCGCCAGGAAAGCAATTTTCATTTTGATGCCGTTATCAATAAATTTCTGGATTCGGATCGGTGCGCTCCATCTCAAGCGCCGCCGCCACCGCCGCCAGACGCGCTACCACGCCGTACATATAAAAACGATTGGGCGCCGTAGTGCCAGCCTTGGCCAATAAGTCCGGCAAGGCATGCTGCTGCGCGAACGCCAGCGGCACGAAATGCGCACCCGGCGCGTTCAGATTTTCATTCGCGGCGCGATCCGCATGCACGCGGTAAAAACCGCCGACCACATAGCGGTCGATCATATAAACCACCGGCTCGGCCACGGCATCGTTGATCCGCTCGAACGAATGCACGCCTTCCTGAATAATCACTTCGTTGGTTTCAAGGCCTTCCTTGCCCAGCGCCATATTGTTACGCTGGACACGGGTCAGTTCCTTGATTTCGTTGGAATGGCGCACGGTCATGATGCCCATGCCGTAAGTACCGGCGTCGGCCTTGATGATGACGAACGGCGTTTCCTTGATGC
Organism: Herbaspirillum sp.; assembly: GCA_028291765.1. Classification (GTDB taxonomy): domain Bacteria; phylum Pseudomonadota; class Gammaproteobacteria; order Burkholderiales; family Burkholderiaceae_D; genus Herbaspirillum. The sequence goes on along the minus strand of JAQGNR010000131.1, from coordinate 12,686 downwards.
CATATTCCTTATATTTCTTACGAATTTTCGCCAGCAATGAATCGACATTGGCGATCAAACGCTCTTCATCGGCGGCCGCGTGGAAATCGACCGCGCCGCAATATTTGAAAAACGGATTCAACATCCACGGATCGACATCGATCAGCTTGGAAAACTTCTTGACCACTTCATCATAGGCGGCAAAATGATTGCTCTTGCGCCGCACCGCCCAGCCGGCATGCAGTGGCGGCAACACATTTTGCTCATGCAGATTTTCCAGCACGGATGGAATGCCGATCGACAAATCGTTATTCAACAGCACCGTGCAAGGATCGAAATTCTTCAAACCGAGACGACGCCCGTTTTTGGAACGCTCCAGCGGCTCCAGTGTAATCATGCTGCCATCGGGCAATTCCAGCGGCGTCGGCTTTTTCAGATCCGGTGCCAACGAACCCAAACGGATGTTCAATCCGGTCTGCCGGAAAATCTGAATCAGTCGCGCCAGATTTTGCAGATAAAAGGTATTACGGGTGTTGTGTTCGGGGATCAGCAACAGGTTTTTTGCGTCCGGACAATATTTATCGATTGCAGCCATTGCGGCCTGCACCGCCAGCGGCAGCATTTCCGGCGATAAATTATTGAAACCGCCCGGAAACAGATTGGTATCGACCGGCGCCAGTTTGAAGCCGGCATTGCGCAAATCGACCGAACAATAGAAAGGCGGCGTGTGCTCCTGCCACTCGAGCCGGAACCAGCGTTCGATAGCGGGCGTGGCCGCCAGAATCTTATTTTCGAGATCGAGCAGCGGACCATTCAGAGCGGTTACGAGATGGGGCACCATGTTTTACGACTTTCTTCAACTTCGGCTTATTTACGAGGGCAACGGCGGCAGCGATAAATGACAAACGACAAACGCGGCCGACGCCAATTCTAGCGTTTATCGTCCGACAGCGCCGGGCGCCGTCATTTGAACCCACAAACGACCATATTCGGATTGGTAGATAGCGACAATCCGCGATATTTAAAGGCTGGCCATCATAGATAACGATAAAAGCAGATAAAAGCGCGCATATCGGCAATATTGGCATTGCGACGCGCCAGAAAAAATGCCCCATCTGGAATCCAGACGGGGCAAAAAATATCATGTCAAATCAAACTTCTGAAACAACCGCCGGTTAGGGCGGGCCAAACTACGCGTCTCTGATTAAGGATGATAAGCAGACTCGCCATGGCTGGAGATATCCAGGCCTTCGCGCTCTTCCTCTTCAGTAACACGCAAACCGATAACGATATCAACCAGTTTGTAGGCGATCAGTGATACCACGCCGGACCAGATCAATGTAGTCAGCACAGCCTGGAATTGAATCCAGACTTGGCCGCTGATCGAGTAGTCAGGGGCAACAGCGTTGGCAACGTAATCATAGATACCTGTGCCGCCAAGGCTAGGCGCAGCAAACACACCCGTCATCAATGCGCCCAGAATACCGCCGATACCATGCACGCCGAACACGTCCAGCGCATCGTCCGCACCCAGCAACTTCTTCAAGCCGGTCACACCCCACAGGCACAGCAAGCCAGCCATCAGACCTAATACAACCGCACCTGCCGGGCCGACAAAACCTGCCGCCGGCGTGATGGCAACCAGACCTGCCACCGCACCGGAAGCGCCGCCCAACATCGAAGGCTTGCCCTTGGCGAGCCATTCAGCGAAACTCCACGCCAATACTGCCGCAGCAGTTGCCAGCATAGTATTGACGAATGCCAGTGCTGCGCTGCCGTTGGCTTCCAGAGCGGAGCCGGCATTGAAACCGAACCAGCCGAACCACAGCAACGAAGCGCCGACCATGGTCATTGTCAAGCTATGCGGCTTCATGGATTCCTTGCCGTATCCCAGACGGGCCTTGATCATGTATGAGCCAACCAGACCGGCAATCGCCGCGTTGATATGCACCACCGTACCGCCCGCAAAGTCCAGCGCGCCCTTTTGGAACAACCAGCCGGAAGCCGCAGTGAGCTTGTCGGAAGCAGCAGCATCGGTGAAGCCATCCGGACCAGGCCAGAACCAGACCATGTGCGCGATCGGCAGATAAGAGAACGTGAACCACAAGACGATGAAGGCCAGAATCGCGGAGAATTTTGCACGCTCGGCGAACGAACCGATAATCAGCGCACAGGTAATCGCAGCAAACGCGCCTTGGAAAGCAAAGAATGCATACTCTGGAATCACAACGCCTTTACTGAACGTCCCGGTATTCGTATCGCCGGTCATGCCATGCAGGAACAGTCGATCGAAGCCGCCGAAGAACGAATTACCCTCGGTGAACGCAATGCTGTAGCCGTAGGCGAACCACAAAATATAAATGAGCGAAAAGATCATAAAACATTGCATCAGGACCGACAGCATGTTTTTGCTGCGGACCAGACCGCCGTAGAACAGGCCGAGACCTGGCAATGTCATCAACATCACAAACGCTGTCGTGGTCAGCATCCATGCAGTGTCGCCTTTATTTGGCACTTCTACTGGCGCTGCGGCAGCTGGGGCCGCAGCAGCTGCGGCGGCTGGCGCTGCAGCTGCCGGAGCAGCTGCGGGAGTTGCCGCCGCTGCCGGAGCAGTGGCAGCAGCCGCTGCGGGATCTGCTTTAGTAGCATCCTGCGCGCCGGCTGACGTGGTAAATCCTACTGCAAATAACAAAGACAAAGCACTGATTGCCAGAGTCTTTGTCAGCATATTTTTAATACTCATTATAAATTCCCCTTATAGCGCTTCTTTGCCGGTTTCACCGGTACGGATACGAATCACCTCTTGCAGATCCTGGACGAAAATTTTTCCGTCGCCAATCTTGCCGGTGCGTGCCGCAGTCTCGATGGCTTCTAATGCACGCTCGACGATGGAATCGTCGACGGCTGCTTCGATTTTTGTCTTTGGCAAAAAGTCCACTACGTATTCGGCGCCGCGATACAACTCCGTATGTCCTTTTTGACGTCCGAAGCCTTTCACTTCCGTTACCGTAATGCCTTGCACACCGATAGCCGACAAGGCTTCACGCACCTCGTCGAGCTTAAATGGCTTAACAATCGCTGTAATCAATTTCATGCTTGACCTCGATTAGAATGTTTTTGCGAGAGAAACGACAACACCACCACGGCCAGTGTTCTTTAAATCCGGTGTCACGTATGCGCCCTCAGTTGCATCGGTGCCCACGTAAGCGATACCTGCAGTGATGCCAGCCAGATCGTCAAATGTCTTGCTGACGCCGACTTTCCAGTCGTTGTAGCTGAAGAAGCTGTTCGACGCGCCGTTGGATTGGTTGCCGTTGATGGTTTGATGGCCGACATGCAGGCCCAGGATCACGCCGCCGGCCAGTTGTGGATTCCAGCTCAGGTCGTAATAACGGCTGTTTTTGCTGTTCCAATTGCCGAACGCATTGGTCAGGGAGTTCGACACTTTGAAGTACGCGGTGTCGTAGCCGATCTGGCCATACACTTCGAATGTATTGGCGTTTTTCGTGATGCCGGTCGCCGAGAGGTTGTTGTTCGGGTAGTAGTAGTACAGACCGCCCACATCATAAGTGAAGCCGCCGCCGATGTCGCCGCGCTTGCCGGCGTAGATATCCCATTCGAGACTGCCCTTGCCGCTGGTGCCGTTATTGGCCGAATTGACGGTGTCCTTAATCCATTTGATGTTCGACAGCCAAGTGCCGGCATACAGGCCCAGAGGGTTATAAACATAATCGGCGCCGCCTTGAATTGCCGGGTCGAAGCGGGTTTGCGAAATACCGCGGAAACGGTAATCGTTGACCGCGCCAATGTTAAAACTCAACGCATTGTCAGGCACTGGTGCTGCTGGTTCATCTGCCTGGGCAAGACTGGACATACATGTTATGGCTACTGCAGTGGCAAGGATAAGTTTTTTCATGACGTCCCTCTGGAAGATAATGTTTATGTTTATTGATGGTTATATCTAAAGACTCTTTGCTTCATTGTTCTCTAAGCAGTTCTCATGCCAGCTACAGAATGTTTCCCGGCGGAATTTCCGATAATCAAAAGCACTTAAAGTTCACAACACGCGCCAAATAACAGGAGAATGGCATCCTTGCGGCCCGACAATCCCACCGTAACCAAGCCTATATATACGATGCACCAAAAAAATGCATTAAAAACGCTCTTTTTTAGTGCATTTTCGAGACTGACTCTACCGGCACGTTTGCGCATTTCCCTGCCGAACTTAACGCGCTACACTGCTTCTATTAAATTCACCGGATGAGGGAAATATCATGACCAAACCAAATTTTTTTGAAGATATGCAAGCCAAGATGCAACAAGCCATCGAAAACTCGCCGGTCAAGGACATTGAAAAAAACGTCAAGGCGATGATGAGCCAAGGTTTTGCCAAACTGGATCTGGTGACCCGTGAAGAATTCGATATTCAGGCGCAAGTGCTGGCCAAGACGCGCGCCAAACTGGATGCGCTGGAACTACGCGTGGCCCAACTGGAAGCAGCCGAAGCCGAACGTAATCAACCTTAATAGCGCGCAATGAGTCTGGCCGTTCTTAAAAGCCGCGCCCTGGCCGGCATGAACGCCCCGCAAGTGACCGTCGAAGTTCATCTGGCGAATGGCTTGCCGGGTTTTGCGATCGTTGGCCTGCCGGAAGCCGAAGTCAAAGAAGCCAAAGACCGGGTCCGTGCTGCACTCTTGAACAATCACTTTGAGTTTCCCAACCGGCGCATCGTGGTCAATCTGGCGCCGGCGGATCTGCCCAAGGAGTCAGGGCGTTTCGATCTGCCGATTGCCTTGGGCATCCTGGCCGCATCCGGGCAAATCCCGGCGGACGATCTGGATCACTACGAATATGCCGGTGAACTATCGCTGTCCGGCGCGCTGCGCCCCATCCGCGGCGCTTTGGCAATGGCCTACGCAATACAACGTTCATCCGATCGGCAGCGCGGATTTATCATCCCCCAAGACAACGCAGACGAAGCCGCATTGGTGCAGGATGCCTGTATTTACCCTGCCGGCTCTCTATTGGAAGTATGTGCGCACTTTGCCGCAGTGGACCCCGACGCCAGACTGGCGCGCCATAGCGCCAGCGCCCCACCGATCGACGCTGCGCCCCGATATCCCGATTTTTCCGAAGTAAAAGGACAGCTGCAAGTTAAACGCGCGCTGGAAATTGCCGCGGCCGGACGTCACAGCGTCTTGATGGTCGGGCCGCCCGGCGCCGGCAAATCGATGCTGGCGGCACGTCTGCCCGGCATCTTGCCGCCGATGACCGAACAGCAAGCGCTCGAAAGCGCGGCGCTGCAATCGGTCAACGGTGCCTTTGCCGTCAGCCGCTGGAAACAGCGCCCCTATCGTGCCCCGCATCACACCGCATCTGCAGCAGCGCTGGTCGGCGGCGGCAGTATTCCGCGCCCGGGGGAAATCTCGCTGGCGCATCAAGGGGTGCTGTTCCTGGACGAACTGCCGGAATTCGACCGTCGCGTGCTGGAAGTATTGCGCGAACCGCTGGAATCCGGTCGCATCACCATTTCCCGCGCCGCGCGCCAAGCCGAATTCCCGGCCGGATTCCAATTGATCGCCGCGATGAATCCCTGCCCCTGCGGCTATTTCGGTCATGCCGGCGGCGCCTGCCGCTGTTCGCCGGATATCGTTGCGCGCTACCAGGGCAAGATTTCCGGCCCCTTGCTCGACCGCATCGACATGCAAATTCCCGTCGCGGCGTTAAAACATGAGGATCTCCGGCACAGCGCCGCGGGCGAGCCGTCCAGCGCCATCGCCGAACGGGTGGCGCTGGCTTTCGCGCGCCAGTTGCAGCGGCAGGACAGCGTCAACAGCCTGTTGACGCCGAACGGCATCGACACCCATTGCCGGCCCGACGATAGTGGCGCGCAATTACTCAGCCACGCCATGAATCGCCTCAACTGGTCCGCCCGGGCGTATCACCGCGTCCTCAAGCTGGCCCGCACCATTGCCGATCTGGCCGATGCGCAGATCGTCGCCGCAGCGCATGTGGCCGAGGCCATTCAGTTGCGCCGGGCGCTGCGCGAACCCTGAAGATGCAACGGCATTTCCCCTGTTTGCCGCGCGGTTTGCCAACTTACTGTAGCGCGGCCACCGGACAGAAGTTCTGAAAATCCCAATTACGCCCCGGTGCGGCCTCGATCAATGTCCGCGTATATTCGTGCTGCGGATCGCTCAGCACCGAAGCCGCATCGCCGGCCTCCACTACCTCGCCGCGCCGCATGACGACGATGGTGTTGCAGATCTGGGCCGCCACGCGCAGATCGTGCGTGATGAACAGGATCGCTATCCCGGTGCGCTGCCGGATTTCCTCGAGCAAATCCAGGACCTGAGCCTGCACCGAAACATCCAGCGCCGAAACGGCCTCGTCGGCCACCAGCACGTCGGGCTCCATCACCACCGCCCGCGCAATACAGAGGCGCTGGCGCTGACCGCCCGAGAACTGGTGCGGATAACGCTGCATCACGTCCGGCGTCAGCCCTACCAGAATGAGCGCGCGCGCCGCAGTCTCCAGCGCCTCGGCGCGCGGCGTACCGAAATTGACCAGCCCTTCGATCAACGAATCGCCCACGGTACGGCGCGGGTTGAGCGAACGGTAGGGATCCTGAAACACGAACTGCACGCGTTGGCGCAGCGAACGCATCTGACTGGCGGGTACGCGGGCCAGATTGGTCCCCTTGAGCAACACCGCGCCATTGCTAGGGTCGATCAGCTTGACCACGCAGCGCGCCACCGTGGACTTGCCGGAGCCGGATTCACCCACCACGCCCAGCACTTCGCCGCGCCGTAGCGTGAAGGTCACGCCTTTGGCGGCGGCCACTTTACGGGACGCGCCCAGCAAGCGTTTTTCTTCATAGATTTTCCCCAGATCCACCACTTCCAGCATTTTCTCTGCGTCGGGCAGCGCGCGATGCCGCGGAATCAGGCTAGGCACCGAAGACACCAACATGCGCGTATAACTCTGGCCCGGATTGGCCAGAATGGTATCGCGGCTGCCGGTTTCCACCAGCGCGCCATGGTGCATCACCACGATGCGCTCGGCGATTTCGGACACCACGCCGAAGTCATGCGTGATAAACACCACCGCGGTTTTCTGATGCTGCTGCAGTTCGCGAATCAGCACGAGGATCTGCTTTTGCGTGGTGACATCCAGCGCGGTGGTCGGTTCGTCGCAAATCAATACCCGTGGTTTGAGGATCAGCGCCATCGCGATCACAATGCGCTGGCGCTGCCCACCGGATAACTGGTGCGGAAAGGAATTGTAGATACGCTCGATGTCCGGCAAGTGCACCGATTTCAGCATGGCCAGCACCTGAACCCGGCGTTCGCCGGCCGAGGCGCGCGTGTGCAGGCGCAGCACTTCATCGATTTGTTGCCCGACACGCTGAACCGGGTTAAGCGCAGTCATCGGCTCCTGGAATACCATCGCCACGCGCGAGGCGCGCAGTTCGCGCATGCGCGCCTCGCCCGCGCTGAGGACATCCTCGCCATCGATCAGAATGCGCCCGGCCGTCGGCGCCAGCACCCCCTTGGGCAGCAGGCCCATGATGGCGAGCGATGTCACCGATTTTCCGGAACCCGATTCGCCGACAATGCACACGGTTTCACCCGCATGCACGTCAAAAGAAATATCCCGGACCACGGGCCGCATGGCGGCGCCCTGGCCGGCCTGGACAGTCAATGCCTCCACCGAGAGTACCGGCGCGGCAGCATTTGCAGAAGTCATCGTCATCGCTTTCTCAGGTAAGAGCGCAGGCAGGAGTAGTCGAGGGTATTCAAATGCGGCGCGCCATGCGCGGATCCAGCGCGTCGCGCAATGCATCCCCCAGCACGTTGACGCTCAGCACAGTAAGCGAAACCAGAATCCCCGGATACAGGATCAGGCCCGGCAGCATCATGAAGTAGGTCCGGCTCTCGGCCATCACATTGCCCCACGATGGGATTTCCGGCGGAATGCCGGCGCCCAGGAAACTGAGGGCGGCTTCGGCGAGAATCGCGGAGGCGAAAATATAGGTGCCCTGGACAATCAGCGGCGCCAGAGTCGAAGGCAGCATGTGGCGCCACATCAGGACCGGCACCGGCGTACCAAGCACGACGGCGGCCTCGACGTAGGATTCATTGCGCACGCTCAGGATGACACTGCGGACCATGCGGACCACGCGCGGGATATCCGGCACGCTGATCGCGATGAGTACCGTAAACAGGCTGGCGCCCGACAGCGACACCAGCGCGATCGCGAGCAAAATCCCGGGAATGGCCATCATGCCGTCCATCACGCGCATGATGATGGCGTCGGCCAGACGGAAATAGCCCGCGACGACACCGATGAACAAGCCGCTGGTGAGACTAATGATCACCGTACCCAGACCGATCGTCAGTGAAACGCGCCCCCCATAGAGGACGCGTGAAAAAACATCGCGGCCGAAGGCATCCGTGCCCAGCCAGTGCGTCGCAGAAATCGGCTTGAGACGCTGCGCCGAATCCAGCAGCGAGGGGTCAGTCGTGCCCAGCCAGGGCGCCAATACGGCCATGGCCACCAGCAGCAGCAACACGACGATGGCGATCATGACAGGCCAGCTGCGCAAGGTGCGTTTCATCTGCGCCAGCAACGGCGAGGCAGCGCCGGCATCGGCGTCCGGTGCGGGCACGGCGGATAGGATAGTAGATGTTTGCATGGTGGCGTGGCCTAGTAGCGGATACGGGGATCAAGCAGCGAATACAGCACATCGATGACAAGATTGATGAGTACATAGAGCGTCGAGAAAAGCAGGATCAATGCCTGGATGATCGGATAATCGCGCGCCAGCACGGCCTCCAGCACCAGTCGCCCCACGCCGGGGATATTGAACACGGATTCGACTACCACCACACCGCCCAGCAACATGGCGATGCTCACGCCGATGATGGTAACGATCGGCACGGCCGCATTGCCCAGCGCGTGATTGATCAGCACCGCGGATTCCTTCAAGCCCTTGGCGCGGGCCGTGCGGATGAAGTCTTCGCCCATCACCTCGATGACGCTGGTGCGGACAATGCGCGCGATCAGTGCGATATAGGCGCTGCTCAATGCCAGCGTCGGCAAAATCAAGCGCTGAAGAAATGGCCACAGGCCCGCCGACAGCGGCTGATAACCTTGCACCGGGAGCCAGCCCAGCCCACGCGCAAACACCAGGATCAGCACATAACCGATGATGAACACCGGCACCGAAAAGCCCAGCACAGAAGCGGCCATGACCAGGCGGTCCAGCGGCTTGCCTTGCTGCCAGGCGGCCAGGATGCCGACCGGAATGGCGACCAGAACGGCAATCACGATGGTGCTCAGACACAGCGCCAGCGTGGGACCGAAGCGGTCGGCGATCATACCGGCGACCGGCAAATTGGAAATCAGCGAAGTACCCAGATCGCCTTGCAGCAAGTGGTCGATCCAGATGAAGAACTGCGTGGGAAGCGGCTTGTTCAACCCCATGCTCACGCGTATCGCATCCAATTGTTCCGGCGTGGCGCCGTCGCCGGCCAGAATGATGGCAGGATCGCCCGAGGACAGATGCAAGAGCGCAAAGACGATGACCGCCACCACCCCCAGCACAGGGATAGCGGCCAGCAGACGGCGCAAGAGAAAAATAGGCATGGGGAGGCTTACTTTCCGCTCTTCGTCATATCCCAGAACACCGGCGCCGGGGCCGACAGATTAGTCACCACATCTTTACGCGTGGCCATAACGGGTGAACGCTCGCCCATGGGTACGACAACCACGTTATCGATCGCCAGTTGCTGAATTTGCACCGCGATCTTCTTTTGCTCGGCCAGATTGCCGGAGCGCGCCATCTTCATGCGTAGCGCTTCGATTTCCGGCACATCAGGCCAGCCATACCACGCGCCGGCGCCGTTGGCTGCGATGGTCTGGGAACCCACCGGATCGGCCAGCGCAGACAGCGAGCTCATGGTGCTGAACATATTCCAGCCGCCCTTGGACACCGGCTCTTTGGACGCGCGGCGCACGGTTACGGTCTGCCAGTCCATGTCCTGCATCTGGACCACGAAACCGGCCTTGCGCAGCGCTTGCGCATACACCGGGACCACGGCAGTAGAGGTCGGCTGGTCGGTCTGATGCAAAATGATCACCGGCGTACCGTCGTACTTGGCGGCCTTGAGCATGGCAGCAGCCTTGACCGGATCGCCCTTGACGAACTTGTCGCTATCCACAGTGGTCGCGTACGGGCTGTCGCAGCCGTATAGAGATGCGCAAACCCGGTAGTATTTCGGATTGCCGACCTGCGCCTGCAGGACGGCCTCCTGATCGATTGCCCGCAAGGCCGCCTGGCGGATCAGCTTGTTATTGAATGGCGGCAGCGTGAAGTTGAGCCGGGCCACATTCTGCGAACCGCGCTCCTTATGTTCCTGGAGCGTAATCTCCGGGTTGTGCTCAAGCATCGGAACCAAGTCTCCCGGCACGTCCTCGATAAAGTCGATCTCATTGTTCAAGAGCGCGTTGACGGCGGTCATCGGATCGGACATCGTGACCCATTTCACACGATCGACCTTGACCACTTTGCCGCCGGCCAACCCGCTGGCTGGTTCGCTGCGCGGCACATAGTCCTTGAACTTTTCAAACACCGCCTGCACACCGGGACGGTATTCGCTGTTGACGAAGCGGAAAGGGCCGGAGCCGATCGTCTCTTTGATCGGCTGGCTGGGCGGCGTCAGCGCGACGCGCTTGGGCATCATGAAAGGGACCAGATTGCTCGGCCTGGACAATGCGCGCAGCGCGATGTCGGTCGGATACTTAAAGGTCATGGTGAAGGTTTTGGCGTCCACCACTTTCATGTCCGACATCAGATTGGTCATCACCTGGCCGAGCTTGTCCTGCGTGGCGAAGCGCTGGATCGAGGCCACGCAATCGTCGGCCGTAACAGGCGTACCGTCATGCCATTTGAGACCGTCGCGCAGTGTAAAGGTGTAGGTTTTGCCGTCAGGCGAGACGCTCCACTTCTCCGCCATTTGCGGCTGCACCTTGTTTTTTGCATCGAGCGCCAGCAAGGTGTCGTAGATCATATAGCCATAATCCCGGACGATCTCGGTGGTCGTAATGATCGGATCCAGCGAACGCAGGCTCGCTTGCATGACGGCCGTAATGGTCTGGGCCTGTACTGCTGAAGAAGCAGCACTCCCCAAGCTCAAGGTCATGGTTGCCATGACGGCAAAAACGGTGCGGCGGATAGTAAATGTCGAGTGGAACATGGTCTTTTTATCTCCTTGGCAAATAAATGGCGGTGCACAAAACGAACAGCAAATTGCATGCCATTTATTTTGAATACAATTTTAGGAATAAAACGTAATATTGTTCGCAATGCCCCCTAAGCGTGCATTTTTAATATTTCTCGCCCGATAATGCACGGATCGCGCCTTAATTTGGCAAGTTGTACATGGCGCATTTTTTGCTAACGGGCAGTTAAGCTATCCATTTTTGTTTCACCGAAGCACTGGTGCACTGGCCGGGTGCAATACTTTAGAACGCAATTTCAAATAGGAGTTAAATATTTTGAATACATTAGACAAAATCCGCGCTAACTTGCCGGCGTATCCGATCGAAGTGACATTACCCGATATCGACAAGTGGAAGCAGGGCAACACCGGCGTCGATTACGTCCATACCTTCGACAGCGGCGTGGCCGGTCCGCATGTGATGATCATGGCGCTGACCCATGGCAATGAAGTCAGCGGCGCGATTACGCTCGATCAGCTGCTGCAGATCGGCTTGCGCCCGCGCCAGGGACGCGTCACGCTCGGCTTCGCCAATGTCGATGCCTATAAGAGTTTCAACAAGGATGATGCCGATGCCTCGCGCTACGTCGACGAAGACATGAATCGCGTCTGGTCCAAAGCCAAACTCGATAGCAACCAGGACTCCGTGGAATTGCGCCGCGCCCGCGCTTTACGTCCGATCGTCGACACCGTCGATCTGTTGCTGGACATGCATTCGATGCACGAGGAGTCGCCGGCATTGATGATGTGCGGCCCGCTGGTAAAGGGCATGCGCTTTGCCGCTGAAGTCGGCGCGCCGGAACATGTGGTCGCCGATCCCGGCCATCTGAACGGCAGCCGGCTGCGCGAATACGGCGGTTTCGGCGATCCATACAGCTTGAAGAATGCATTGCTGATCGAGAGCGGGCAGCATTTTTCGCTGCAAAGCAAAAAAATTGCGATGGATGTGGCGGCGCGCTTCCTGATCACGACCGGCGCAGTGGCGGAGGCGGATCTGGCCAGCTTTCTGCTGCCCAAGCCGGCCGCGCAACGCTTCCGCGAAGTGACGCAGCCGATCACCGCCGACACCATGGACTTCGAATTCACGCAAGATTTCCGAGGCCTGGAATTGATCGAAAAAGCCGGCACCGTGCTGGCCCGCGACGGCGAGCGCGAACTGCTCAGTCCTTACGATCGATGCGTCATGATCATGCCTTCATTGCGCCATCTCGGTCCGGGCGTGACGGTGCTGCGTCTGGCAAAAGTGTTGGATTTCAAATAATGTGAATAGCCCCCCCGGTGCCGCGACTATTGAACACGGACGCAGCGGCGTAATGGCGTTCAGTTAGGCAAATTTTTGGGCCGGTGATTGCCTCTTCGATCCGGCCGCCGTGGCCTTCCCCAAGGCGATCGGGCCTTTTACGACTTGGGTAAGGCCACGGC
>JAQGNR010000115.1 GCA_028291765.1 Herbaspirillum sp. | reverse complement strand
CTGACGTCCAGTACGCGGATGCCCTGTAACGGCAGGTGTTTAGATTGTGTCATCTCATCTCCGGATAGTTGTTATCCCGAGTATCGTCTGCTGATCAGCCTGCTGCAATGACGCGGGGATCATGTCTGACATCGCGCATTGCGAAACCGGGGCGGACGCACTAATGCTGTTCAGTTCAGGCGCCGTCAGCTGGCTGTGGCGGGATGTTGTGCGCAGTGAAGTAAAGAAGGGAGGTGGCCGCAGGCCGCCAGAATGACATGAACGGAGCACAATCTCCAGCCACGCCCCACGGCACTTAATCAGTGTTGCCAGTCCTCTAGTGTTTGTGTTCGCCGATCAGGGCGACCGTATCGAATGCGCGCTGGTTTTTTGCATGCAGGCGCATGACGCAATACATGGTGCCGGCGACAAAAATGCCGAACATGATGATGATCAGATTGATATTCAGATGCGCTTTGATCATGAATGCATACAGCACCAGCATCATCAGCACAGACAGATTTTCATTGAAGTTCTGTACTGCGATCGAATGTCCTGCGCTCATTAATACGTGTCCGCGATGTTGCAGCAAGGCATTCATCGGCACCACGAAGAAGCCGGATAACATACCGATGATCACCAGCAGCGGATAGGCGATCCAGACCGAATGGACCAGCGTCATCGCCATGACTACCACGCCCATTGCAATCCCCAGCGGCATGACCGATAGCGATTTTTTGAGCGGAATAAAATGTGCGGCAGCCACCGCGCCGAGCGCGACGCCGACGGCAACCACGCCTTGCAGAATGGCGGCCCGGCCTAATGGCATGCCAAGCGAATGTTCCGCCCATTTCAGGACGATGAATTGCAAGGTGGCGCCGGCGCCCCAGAATAGGGTAGTGACCGCTAGTGAAATCTGGCCCAGTTTATCTTTCCACAAGGTGCTGAAACAATTGCCGAAATCGATCACCAGTTTGATCGGATTGCGCTCTTGATGCGCATAACGGGCGCCGGTGTCGGGGATGCGTAAATTAAAAGCAGCAGCCACTACATAGATAAGGGTAATGATGCATAGCGCGGCTTCGGCGGTTTCTTCGAAATGAATGCCGATGCGCGGCAAGTAGGTATACAACAGGGTGTCGGCGACATGGCGGTTCAGCAGTGCGCCTCCCATGACGGTGCCCAGAATGATGGACGAAACGGTCAGGCCTTCGATCCAGCCGTTGGCGGCAACCAGTTTTTCCGCCGGCAGCAATTCGGTCAGGATGCCGTATTTGGCCGGCGAATACGCCGCTGCGCCGAAACCGACTACGGCATAGGCAATCAAGGGATGGATGTTGAAAAACATCATGCAGCAGCCGAGGATTTTGATCATGTTGGTGATGAACATCACCCGGCCTTTAGGCAATGCGTCGGCAAATGCGCCGACGAATGCCGCCAGTACGACATAGGATAAGACGAAGAACAGCTTTAACAGCGGCGTCATCCATTCCGGAGAATGCATCTGCGCCAATAATGCAATTGCTGCAATCAGCAGGGCATTATCCGCAAGCGACGAAAAAAACTGTGCCGCTATGATGGTATAGAAACCGCGATTCATCCGTTTTGAATTTGAAAAAGATACATTGGCCTGCTTTATACCATGAAAATATGACTGGCTTGAGTTCTAAGCACTATTCATAATATGTAACGCTTGCATGTATTTGATTAGAATACATTGCCTCAATAGTCCGTTCCTGGCGAGGCCGATTGATGAAATAGGTTCTAATATCCGCGGATGGTTCTGGGTAAAATAGCGCTGCCGGATTTTGCTGCGCCTATTGCCTGCTGCTTGTTGCTTGTTGCATGACCAAGGGGATGGCCAGGGCGTACAGCGGACTATGCTGTCATGGCTATTGTGTACAGGCAAGCACCGATTTTTTTTGATACATTTTTCATCCGCATTTAATTACGCGCAGACCTTTATGCCCAGACCTCTTGTAGCGACCATCGATATCTCAGCACTTCGGCATAATCTGGCAGTGGCGCGTCGCCATGCCGGCGGCGCCAAGGTTTGGGCCGTCGTCAAGGGCGATGCCTATGGACATGGATTGGTGCGCGGCATGCAGGGCTTTGCGGATGCAGACGGTCTGGCGCTGATCGAACCCGATTATGCGTTGCGTTTGCGTGAATTGGGCTGGCGCAAGCCGATATTATTGCTCGAAGGTTTTTTCGATAAAATCGATTTGCGTTCCGCATTGCAGCACGATTGGCAGGTAGTGGTGCATAACTGGAAGCAGATCGCACTGCTGGAAGCCGCCCCGCTCAGCGCGCCGCTAGTGGTGCATCTGAAAATGAATAGCGGCATGAATCGCCTGGGTTTCAATCCTGAGGCTTATCGCGTGGCGTATGCGCGGCTGCAGGCAATTGCCGGCATACGAAGTATTGTGTTGATGACGCATCTTGCCAATGCCGACGATGCCGCTAATCCGGCTTTGCCGCTGGCGCGTCAATTACAGTGTTTTGAAGAAGGCGCACAGGGTTTGCCGGGTCTGCGCAGCATCGCCAATTCGGCCGGCGATCTGCTGCATCCGGAGACCACCGCCGATTGGGTGCGCGCCGGGGTGATGCTGTATGGCGGCACGCCCTGTAAAACCCGCGCCGCACAATTCGATTTGCGGCCTGCGATGACCTTGCGCAGCGAAATCATCGGCATGCAGGAGTTGATTGCCGGCGATGCCGTCGGCTACGGCAGTCATTTCGTGGCGCAACAGCCGATGCGTATCGGCGTGGTGGCGTGCGGTTATGCCGACGGTTATCCGCGTCATGCGCCTACCGGTACGCCGGTATTGGTCAACGGCGTCATGACGGCCACGCTGGGCCGTATTTCGATGGATATGCTGATCGTCGATCTCAGCGGCATCAGCGACGCCGGCATTGGCAGTCCGGTTGTTTTGTGGGGTGAGGGACTGCCGATCGACGATGTGGCAAATGCCGCCGGCACGATCGGTTATGAATTGATGTGTGCATTGGCAAGGCGGGTGCATGTTGCAGAAATCAATGCCTGAGCGGGATGTAAGGTCCTTTCAATAATGTAATACCTCGGATGTAATACCTCGGACCCCAATGGCAAAAGCAAAAACCAATTACACCTGCAGCGAATGCGGCGATATCAGTAACAAGTGGGCAGGCAAATGCCCGGCGTGCGAGGCCTGGAATACGCTGGTCGAAACCATCGTCGAAAACGGCGGTAATCGTTTCTCGACCACGCATCAGGGATTGGCGCAAACCGCGCCGGTGCTCAGTCTGGCCGATATCGAAGCAATCGACGTGCCGCGTTTCGGCAGCGGCATCGAGGAATTCGATCGGGTCTTGGGTGGCGGGCTGGTGCCGGGCGGCGTGGTCTTGATCGGCGGCGATCCGGGTATCGGCAAATCGACATTGCTGCTGCAGGCGCTGGCCAATATCGCCCGTTTGAAGAGAGTGCTGTACGTCAGCGGCGAAGAATCCGGCGCGCAGATCGCGATGCGCGCCAAGCGCCTCGCAGTCGAGGCCGGGGAATTGAAACTGCAGGCCGAAATTCAACTGGAAAAAATTCTGGGCACGCTGGCCGAGCATAAGCCGGAAGTGGTGGTGATCGATTCGATTCAGACCATGTATTCGGACGCCTTATCGTCGGCGCCCGGTTCCGTGGCGCAGGTGCGCGAATGCGCGGCGCAATTGACGCGTGCGGCCAAGATGTCGGGCATCACCATCATCATGGTCGGCCATGTTACCAAGGAAGGTGCGCTGGCCGGACCGCGCGTACTGGAACATATCGTCGATACGGTGTTGTATTTCGAAGGCGATACGCATTCGAGTTTCCGTTTGGTGCGCGCCGTTAAAAACCGCTTCGGCGCAGTCAACGAGCTGGGCGTATTTGCAATGACGGAAAAGGGTTTGAAGGGGGTATCGAATCCTTCCGCGCTGTTTTTGTCGCAGCATGAAAATCAGGTGCCGGGGTCCTGCGTCATGGTCACGCAGGAAGGTACGCGGCCATTGCTGGTTGAAATTCAGGCCTTGGTCGACAGCTCGCACGTGCCGAATGCACGCCGGCTTTCGGTCGGATTGGAACAGAACCGGTTGGCAATGCTGCTGGCGGTATTGCATCGGCATGCCGGTATCGCGGCCTTCGAGCAGGATGTCTTTATCAACGCGGTCGGCGGCGTCAAGATTACCGAGCCCGCGGCCGATCTGGCGGTGTTGCTGGCGATTAATTCGTCGATGCGCAATAAGCCCTTGCCGCGCGGATTGGTGGTCTTCGGGGAAGTCGGGCTGGCCGGTGAAATCCGGCCTGCGCCGCGCGGTCAGGAACGCTTGCGGGAAGCGGCCAAACTTGGTTTTGCGATTGCGATGATACCCAAGGCGAACGCGCCCAAGCAAAAAATCGAAGGATTAAAAGTGATTGCAGTAGAGCGTATCGATGAAGCCTTGCAACGCATCAGGGATGAAATCGATTAAGCAGTACTTCCCTAAGGCCAGACGCGATAGCTGACGATGATTTGCGCCGTATCGCCGATGACCGGCGGCGACAATGAACCGACCCCGGCCACCTGATATTGCAGGAAGAACGACTGCAACGCATCCTTGCCGTTGAAGTAGTCGGTTTGACCGCTGCCGAACCTGCTCACGTTGAGACAGGTTTGCGTATTTTTCCAGCAGAGCGCAGCTTCAAAGCCGCTCGGCTGCGTTTTCGTGCCGTACTGCCAAACTACATTACTAATGGTTACGCGCGTGCCCAGGAAATGCGGCGCTGAAAGCGGCGTTGTATAGATCATGTTTTTGCTGTACATGGTCGCGCTCACAACATTGACTGTATACGCGCCGGATGGACCGGCATTGGCATCGGATGGCGGCGCCGATGCCGCCGCTGCGGTTGCGGTGTTAGCTGGCGGACTTGCCGTTTTCGCAGAAGAAATCGATGGCGCTGCTGCTGAGGAACCCTGCTGTAGACGGCTCATGCTGAAATTGCGATCGACATACGCATCGGCCGTCGCCGGTGGCGCAGCACACCAGAGCAGGGCGCATGCGGCGGTTGATATCGGCAACAGCCATGTTTTCACGCGGTTTGCTCTTTTGCCGCTGCGCTGCTGTTGCGTTTGGCTGGACGTGAACGTAGCGGCAGCATGAGCCGGACCATCAGTCCGCCGCC
>JAQGNR010000097.1 GCA_028291765.1 Herbaspirillum sp. | reverse complement strand
CGTGGAGCGGCGTTTATTGACGGCCGGCGAAAACAAGGGCTTCCTTGATCCGTTCAGTCCGCAAGTTCAAAGCCAGAAGGATTACGCGAAACAAATGCTGGCTGAAATTCATCAGCAATTCATCAATGCGGTACGGACCGGACGGGGTGCGCGTCTGAAGGAAACGCCCGATATATTTTCCGGCCTGTTCTGGACCGGCGCGCGCGCGATTGAACTGGGTCTGGCCGATGGTTACGGCACGGTCGATAGCGTCGCACGCGATGTGCTCAAACAGGAAGATATAGTCGATTACACCCAGAATGAAGGTTTGCCTGAACGTGTGCTGAAGAAATTCGGCGTGGCCATAGGCGCGGGCGTCGGCAAGGCTGTCGTCAGCGCCGGCGCCTTTCAGGTGCATTAAAGAACGCCGACGGAATGCCGTTCAGTGAAGGCGCCGTCAGGCAGGGTATGGCGGGCTGTTGTGCGCAGTGAAGTAAAGAAGGGAGGCGGCCGCAGGCTGCCGGAATGACATGAACGGAGCACAACTGCCCGTCACACCCTGCCTGACGGCGCCTTCACTGAACGGCATTACGCCGAGATATCCCGGTTTTAAGCGGCCAGCAGCAGGAATACGGTTGGCTTTTTATGGAAATCAGGCGCAGTACCAGCTTGCAAAGCGCTTTTCCATTTGGCCGCGGTGCGCGTGATGATGGTTTCAGTGACCAGTGTCAGATCGGTGGCAACGCAGATCAGCGTTGCGGGATGGCAGGCCAGCACCAGTGCATCGAGCATGGCGGCATTGCGATACGGTGTTTCGATGAACAACTGGGTTTGCTGTTCCTGGCGCGAGCGTTCTTCCAGCGCTTTGATGCGCTTGCTGCGCTGTGCGGCATCGGTCGGCAGATAACCGTTGAACGCAAAACTCTGACCGTTCAGACCGCTGCCCATGACCGCCAGCAGCAGTGACGAAGGACCGACCAGAGGACGTACCGGAACACCTTGCTGATGCGCCAGGCGCACCAGATTGGCGCCGGGGTCGGCCACCGCGGGCACGCCGGCTTCGGAAATCAGTCCGGCATCGCGTCCGGCCAAGAGCGGCGCCAGTAACGCGGGCAGGGCGCTGGCGGCAGTATTGATATTGAGTTCCGATATTTGTATTTCCTGCAGGGCGAGCGCCAGCGGTTGCACCGCTTTGAGCAGCGACAGAAACGCGCGCGTGGTTTTGGCGTTTTCGGCGATGAAATACGTCAGGCCGGCGCTGATCGTTTGCACTTGCTGCGGGATCACGGCATGCAATTGTGCTGCCGGTGCGGCATCGCTGCTGCCGAGCGTGTTGGGAATGAGATAGAGCGTGCCTGGAGTCATGGTCGTCAGTGATGGTCGAAAGGTATGTCGTGTCATTAAATAGTCACATTGCTTCACTATCGTGTGAGACCTTCGGCGCGATGGCAATCGCTCCGGCATGTGAAGGCGCTATTGTATGAATAAATCCCATCGAGAGGGAATCAATGTTTGCTGCAGTTGACTTGGGTTCCAACAGTTTTCGGATGCACATCGGTCGCCATGAAGGCGA
The DNA here is from genome assembly GCA_028291765.1 of Herbaspirillum sp. Lineage (GTDB taxonomy): Bacteria > Pseudomonadota > Gammaproteobacteria > Burkholderiales > Burkholderiaceae_D > Herbaspirillum. Next base: position 12,824 of record JAQGNR010000097.1, on the reverse strand, counting down.
TACGATCAAGGTCGTCAAAAGCGCGCGCGATCCGATCCGTCTGGCCTCAGCACTGAATGCAGAGGGTTATCTAAACCAGCGGGCCATTACCGCCGCGGTCGAGTCGATGGCGCGTTTCGGCGCAATTCTGCGCGAATACCCGCTCGATGCCGTGCGCGTGGTCGCCACCAATACCTTGCGCGTGGCCAAGAACGCGCAGGATTTCATTCCCTACGCAGAACGTGCGATCGGTTATCCGATTGAAATTATTACCGGCGAGGAAGAGGGCCGCCTGATTTATATGGGGGTTGCCAGTTCACTGGCGCAACCGGAGGAGCAGCGGCTGGTGATCGATATTGGCGGCGGTTCCAGCGAATTGATTCTGGGACGTGGTTCGATGGTGCAACGCGTCGAATCGTTCAGTATCGGCAACGTCAATCAGAGTCTGGCTTTTTTCAAAAACGGCGTGATTACCGAAGAGGCGTTCGAGCAGGCAATTCTGTCGGCGCGTTCGCATGTCGAAGATTCGATTGCGCCGTTCGATAAAAAGCACTGGAGCTGCGCTTACGGTTCGTCCGGCACGATGCGGGCGATTGCCTATACCATCGCCAAAAATAATATCGGCGACGGACGGGTTACGCCGAAAAGTGTTGAAGCATTGAAGCAATATTTGATCACCTGCGGCCACTCCAGCCGCATTGATCTGATCGGCCTCAAATCCGATCGCGTGCCGGTCATCATGGGTGGATTAAGTGTGCTGATCGGCTTGATGCGCGAACTGAAAGTCGACGTGATCGCGCCGGTCGAAGCCGGCTTGCGCATGGGTGTGATGTGGGATTTGCAGTTACGCGCGACCAAACGCGATCGGCGCGAAGAATCGGTGGAAGATTTTGCGCAGCGCTTGCAGGTCGATACGTCGCGCGCGCGTAATGTGGCGGCTGCGGCGGTGACATTTTATGATCTGTTAAAGCCGGTTGCAGGCGCTTATGGCAAGCATCTGTTATGGAGCGGTTTGTTGCATGAGATCGGGCAGGTGGTATCGCATACGGCTTATCACAAGCATTCCGCCTATCTGGTGGCGAATGCCGATCTGCCGGGTTTTACGACGCGCGAACAGAAAGTCATGAGCATGCTGGTGCTGGGGCAAAAAGGCAATCTGCGCAAGGTCGGCAGTTTACTGTATGAGCCTGACTTCGCTAAAGCATTGCTGGCGCTGCGGTTGTCGGTGATGTTCATGCATTCGCACATTGCGCTGGAACTTGGCGAGCTGAGTTTGCAGCAATTCCGCCTCAAGATGAAAAGCAAAATCGAATTCGACATCAAACAGGCCTGGATCGCCGAGCATCCTACGGTGGCTTATTGGATGCAGAAAGAGCAGGAGTGGTGGCGCGATGTGGGTGTGGATTTTGTGATTCGGACTTCTTGAATTTAGATTAGGCGCTGGAGATATCCTTCCTTCAAGCTGGCCTGCGGCTGTGGCGGATGTTTGTACTCCGTTCATGTCCTTCCGGCGGCCTGCGGCCGCCTCCCTCCTTTACTTCACTGCGCACAAACATCCGCCACAGCCGCAGGCCAGCTTGAAGGAAGGATATCGCGCAAGTTCGATCAGTCCAGCTTAGCTGCGTGTTCGCGTGTAGCGTGAAAAGTAACCCCCGGCCAGCGCTCCTGCGTCAGCCGCAGATTCACGCCGGAGCTGGCCAGATAAGCCAGATTGCCGGCCGCATCGTGCGCCAGATTATGCCCGGCCGATGATTTCTCGAATTCCGCCATCATCTTTTTATCGTCGCAGGAAACCCAGCGCGCGCTGCTGATGCTGGTGCCTTCAAATACGGCATCGACGCCATATTCATTGAGCAGCCGGCTGGCGACGACTTCAAACTGCAGCACACCCACCGCACCTAATACCAGATCGCTATTGTTGACCGGCTTGAAAACCTGCACTGCGCCTTCTTCGCCCAACTGTTGCAAGCCCTTGTGCAATTGCTTGATCTTGAGCGGATTACGGATGCGCGCGGTACGGAAAAAATCCGGCGCGAAATAAGGAATACCGGTGAATTGCAACAACTCGCCTTCGGAAAAACTATCGCCGATCTGCATATTGCCGTGATTCGGCAATCCGATGATGTCGCCGGCATAAGCCTCTTCCACCTGTTCGCGGCTCGATGCCATGAAGGTCACCACGGTCGAGACCTTGATATCGCGATTGAGCCGCAGATGCTTGACCTTCATACCACGCTCGAAATGACCCGAACAGACGCGCAGGAACGCAATGCGGTCGCGATGGGCCGGGTCCATATTGGCCTGGATCTTGAAGACGAAACCGCTAAACGGCGCTTCGGTCGGCGCGACTTCGCGTACCGTTGCATCGCGGGACCGCGGCGCCGGCGCCCAGTCCAGCAGCGCATTGAGAATTTCGCGCACGCCGAAATTGTTGATCGCCGAACCGAAAAATACCGGCGTTTGCGTGCCTGCCAGGAAAGCATCCAGCTCGAAAGGATGCGAAGCGCCATGCACCAGCTCGACTTCCATCTTCAACTGCTCGATTTCACGCGGGAACATTTCCGCCAGTTTCGGATTGTCGATACCTTTGATGATCTGCACATTGTCCTGATTGGCCTTGGCATCGCCGGCGGCGAACAACATGATTTCATCGCGCAGCAAATGATAAACGCCGCGGAAGCTTTTACCCATGCCGATCGGCCAGGTTACCGGCGCGCATTCGATCTTCAGGACCGATTCCAGCTCATCGAGCAATTCCAGCGGATCGCGGGTTTCGCGATCCATTTTGTTCATGAAGGTAATGATGGGCGTGTTGCGCATACGGCAAACATTGAGCAGCTTAATAGTCTGTTCTTCGACGCCCTTGGCGGCATCGATCACCATCAGCGCCGAATCGACCGCGGTCAGTACCCGGTAAGTATCTTCCGAGAAATCCTGGTGGCCCGGCGTGTCGAGCAGATTAACCACGTGATCGCGGTATTCGAATTGCATCACCGAACTGGCGACCGAAATGCCGCGCTGCTTTTCGATTTCCATCCAATCCGAAGTCGCATGACGGCCGCTTTTGCGGGCCTTGACCGTACCGGCCATCTGGATTGCGCCCGAAAACAGCAACAGCTTTTCGGTCAGTGTGGTTTTACCTGCATCCGGATGGGAAATAATGCCGAAGGTGCGGCGCCGTTTTACTTCGCGCGCGATTAATTCCGGCGCAACTTTGTGAGTAACGGCATCAGCGGCGTTAGCGGCGTCATCGGCAGCATCAATCCCGATGCTGCTGGAGACGTTGAGATCGGGAGTGGGTTCTTGCATTGGCGGCAAATAGCTTATCGATTCGGGAGGCAGGATTATAGCTTATGTACAAGGCTGATCCTGCCTACATCCCGTTGCTTCTGAGACGCCGGGTGGATATCGCTCCGGGCTGGAGCGGCGATGCGGTGCCGATTGAGGTGGGCGGCGGGGGCGCTTCGGTACCGATGGTATCCGACGCTGCTGCCTCTTGGGCGGACTTGCGGCTGCGGTATTGCGGATCGTGCTGCCATTCGTCGGGGCCGGTGCTGATGCTATTGGCTGTAATCAATGTGTGCCGCGTCATCAACTGGCTTGTGCGCCAGTCTATATAGGCATTGTAGAAGGTGCGATCCGGCACCATGATTGCGGTGCTAAATACGATACCGTCCGGTATATTTTGCGGCGCAGCGTAGGGTTGCGCCGCCCAGTATTCCGCCGGCAGCGGGCTGTTGCCGGCGGCGCCGTAGACTTTTGCCGGATCGTAATACGGGACATACATACGACGTTCTTCGGCCGGTTGGATCGAGACGATGCGGTCTTGCTGTTGCACTTGCCACTGGCGCATGGGGTGCAAAGCGCCGTTATCGTAAGCACGTTCGCGCAAGGCTTGTATCGTGTCCAATAAAGCGGCCGGCTGTTTGATCACTGCGCCGGCCAATTGTCTGGTCCAGTTTTTTTCAGTATTCAACATGGTGAGGATCGGGGCGAACGGCAGCAATGCCTTGACGCTGCTTTCCCAGTGTTGCGCGGCGACTGCAGCCGGTGTCGGCGCAGGGTGGCGATCGGCCCAGCGCGCAGCTTCGGCGACGTCCAGCGGATAAGTCGACGCCATCAGTAATTGCGCCAATAATACATCCGGATATAAGGCTATCGGTGCGGCCAGCTGATCTATCGCCGGTTCGTGCAGCGATGGGGCTGGATGGGTTGTTTTTGTTTGCGCATTGACCGGTACGGCTGTGAACGCGATCAATAGACTTGTCAGTATCGCGGGCAATATTTGCAGATATTTATGTGTCATTGGGTTGGCTGCCTTCAGTAAATTCATCTCGCTGCTATTGTTCAATGCGTTCTACCAGAACTACAAATATTTTATTGGCGATTATTGCTGCGATGAGCGTTAGCAGGCATATAAATATTATGAATATTTACAAGGAAGTGTTGACCAAAATGTCACGGAAGGGTATTATTTCGGTCTTCGGAGTGTAGCGCAGCCCGGTAGCGCACCTGGTTTGGGACCAGGGGGTCCAAGGTTCGAATCCTTGTACTCCGACCAGATTATAGTAATAAGTAGAAAAAATAATAAATGCAGTCGTTGAATAAAGACCTGAGAAGTTAAACTCTCAGGTCTTTTTTTATCTGCATGGATTTAAAATGCTGTCGGAAACGGCGAGCGCTGGAATTTTTCTCAATACGTTCCCAGTGCGTTTTCAGAGCGTTCTTAGTGAGCTGCTGTGATAAAATTTTCCTCTTCTACCTGCCCTTAGCTCAACTGGATAGAGCAATGCCCTTCTAAGGCATAGGTTACTGGTTCGATTCCAGTAGGGCAGACCACGGCTCGTATCGCAAAAAATCTATAAAAAAGAATCAGCTCGCCTCAGATATCTGAGACATCGAGAAATAATGCCGGGGCTACCGGCATTTTGTATTTCAGACGGTCAATTCACGATAGTAGGGGATCGATGTTTGCGCACCAATGTGGGTGACGCTCCATGCGGCGGCGCGTTGGCCAAATTCGATGGCCTCAACTTTATTTTTTCCTGCCGTCAGCGCTGCGACGAAGCCACCGATAAAGGTATCGCCGGCGGCGGTTGTATCGACAGCGGATACCGCTAGTGCGGGGAACAGCTTGTTTTCGCCGGCCAGCGCTGCATAAACGCCTTTCGCCCCAAGCGTAATCAATACATTGCCGGGACCCAGCGCCCGCAGTTGGGATGCTTTGGTTTCGATTGAAACGGGTTCTTCATCATCGGACAGCATCCACGCTTCGACTTCGTTCGGAATGAGATAGTCGACAAATTCTAGAAGATCTGCAGGTAAGCCGCCGGCCGGCACGGGGGCCGGATTGAGTACGACGGTTTTGCCGAGTCTATGCGCGAGCTGGATCGCGTGGCGCACGGTGGGCAACGGTATTTCCAACTGCAGCACGATAATGCTGGCTTGTTCGAAAAGTGCGTGCGCAGCATCAATGTGGGCCGTGCTGAGCAAATCGTTGGCTCCGCCTGCTAAAACGATGCTGTTTTGTCCATTGGCATCGACGAGGATCGCTGCAACACCCGACGCGACGCCCGGCAGCGTGGTGACGTGGCTATCATCGATGCCATTGGTGCGCAATGCATCGCGCAGAGCGGCGCCGAAAACGTCGTCTCCAATACAGCCGATCATTGCGACATGGCATTGCGTTCCTTCATTTTCGCTGAGCCTGGCGCAGGCTACTGCCTGATTGGCTCCCTTGCCGCCAGGGATGATTTGAAATTGTTCGCCCGATAGCGTTTCGCCGGGAAGGGGCATGCGTGGAACTCGTAATACCAAGTCCATATTGATGCTGCCGATGATGACGATCATTTCAAAATTCCTGTCGGATAGGATGAGTTTTGGATAGGCGTAGCCAGATGCGCTGCGCTGCGATTGGCGGATGCATAGCCGCATGTTCGCTAATTGAGATCCATCTCAGTAAAGCCTTTAATTATTACAGGTTAAGCAAACATAGCAATCGCATTATGTTTTTTGCTTCACCCTTGTATTTCAACGTGTAGCGTGCCCGCTTGCTTTGTGACACTCTCCTTTCCCTTATTGAGTTTTAAGCGCTCGACAAGGGATTCGCTTTTCGAGGGCAGCTCATATTATCTTTGGTGGATAAAACAGAATGAAATATCTAACGCTTTGCATCGAGAAGCTATTCTTTGTATGCAGTATTTTTCTAATTTCGAATGCCGCCATTGCCGCACGCGTGCTGGAAGAATCTTCAATTTCTATTAATGGCGAAGAACGACCATATTTTCATTTGCATGATTCTGAATCTACCAACGATGGGCCAATAATTTTATTAGTTAGCGGATCGGGCTGCGACGATTTCGGAGCACGTTTTCGCGTCTTTTTTGAGCAATATCGTGCACCGTTGAATGTCTACCTTCTAGAGAAGCCCGGCATAAAAAAAGGATCCATCGGTTTATATCAGAAGTCGGATCTTATACAGTGCTCAGAGAAATTTAATGAGGCCGATCAATTGGACCGTCGGGTTTCCGATAATTTGGTGTTTCTCGAAAAACAAGAGATTCTGAAGGCGCGTGCCAAGCGCTCCATTGCTGTACTCGGGTTTTCAGAAGGCTCTCCCGTGGCTCTGCTGATTGCTTCGAAAAGTGAAAAAATAGGCTGGTTAGCGACCGGAGGTAGCGGTGGTCTAAAACAGAGTGAAGAATTTCTGATTTTTGCAGATCGGGGAATACCTCCTTACGCCACTCTTTATTCCCGGGCATATTTTCTGAAGATGTATGACGCGGTAAAGCGAGACAGAAATAACCTCAAAAAGGAATTTTTGGGACATTCCTATAAATACTGGGCATCGCATCTGTTTTTTGATCCGCTTCCTATTTATGCGAAATTGGATATTCCGATCGTTGTTGCAATGGGAGAAAAAGATGAGAGTGTACCAATCGAATCCGGCCGGGTTCTACAGAATTATTTTCGGTCCCATCCCGAGAAAAATTTTCAGTTCATTGAATTCAAAAACGCCAACCACAGTTTACAAACGCCGGGAAAAAATGGCGCTCAAATTTTTGTAGCGGACTTGCGATCGTGGTTCAAAGGAGATCCCCAAGCATTCAGTCCAAACTAAATTCAGGGAAAGCCAACTATTCGGCGCCAGGCAAAAATAGCCTTCTTTATTCGGTTTGGATAGATTAATATTGCCATATTGAAACTTGATGTATCAGGTGATGTATCAGGTTGTGTTAATAAAAAAATAACAATGTAAATAAGTAAAAAAAGAACGTTTTGACAACTGAGCAAACGTAACATTAAAAGGGGGCAGGGGCTTCAATGTTTAAGAATATGAAGTTGGGTTTACGCTTGGGGTTGGGTTTCGGGATGATTCTCTGCTTCGCTGCGGCGCTGGCATTGACGGGTGCGAGGACGCTTTACTCGGTGTTATCGGGTTTCAGGGTAGTGACGAACGATGTTCTGCCAAGAAAGGAGATTGCGAACCAGGCCATTGAGCGGGCCAACGATTATGCGCGCGCCTTCTCCATCATTATTGTGTCTTCCGGAAGACCCGGTGTTGACCCTGTCTCGATCAAGAACGCCGAGGGCATCATTTCCGGCCCGAAAGTTGCCAGCAACGGCATCACTGCGCTGCAAGATCAGGTTCCAACCGCCGAAGAAAGATCGCTGCTGGTCAAGGCGGAGGGGAATCGCGCAGCCTATGTGAAAAGTCGAAATAAGGTGATGGAACTGAGTAAGGCCGGCCAAAACGACCAGGCGCTCGATCTGATGTTCAACGAAACAAACAATCTGCAAACGGTCTACATCCAGTCCCTGAAGACTTTCATCGAGTACGAAAATCGTGCGCTTAAAGATGCGAGTGATGCCGCTGAAAAAACGGCCGGTTTCGCCCAAAAAATGCTGATCGCTATTTTTATGGCAGTGCTGGCCTTTGGTTTGTTTATTGCCGTAGCGATTACGCGCGGCCTGCTCAAATCGCTGGGCGGCGAGCCGGAGTACGCCACCGAAATTGCCGGGAAAATCGCGGCAGGCGACCTTACGGTTACTGTGGAAACCAAAGCGGATGACGCTTCCAGCTTGTTATTTGCGATGAAAACAATGCGCGACAGCCTGGCCAAAGTCGTCGGAGAAGTGCGCAGCGGCACCGATACCATTGCCACCGCATCCAACCAGATTGCGAGCGGCAATCTCGATTTATCGTCACGTACCGAAGAACAAGCCAGTTCGCTGGGAGAGACCGCAGCGTCGATGGAACAACTGACATCGACAGTGAAGCAGAACGCCGACAACGCCCGTCAGGCCAATCAACTGGCGGTCTCCGCCTCCAGTGTGGCGGTCAAGGGCGGCAGCGTCGTGTCCCAGGTCGTCGACACCATGGGTTCGATCAACGCATCGTCGAGAAAGATCGTCGACATTATCGGCGTGATCGACGGTATTGCATTCCAGACCAACATCCTTGCGCTCAATGCGGCAGTCGAAGCGGCGCGCGCCGGCGAGCAAGGCCGCGGCTTTGCAGTGGTGGCTTCCGAAGTGCGCAGTCTGGCGCAGCGCTCGGCAGCCGCAGCAAAGGAAATCAAGACGCTGATTGGCAACTCGGTCGAGCAGGTAGACACCGGCGGCAAGCTGGTGGCCGAAGCCGGCGCCACGATGGACGAGCTTGTTAATAGCGTGAAAAGAGTCACCGACATCATGGGCGAAATCCTGGCTGCCAGCCAGGAGCAGAGCGCCGGTATAGAACAAGTAAACCAGGCCATCGGCCAGATGGACCAGGCCACGCAACAGAATGCGGCGCTGGTGGAACAAGCCGCTGCTGCTGCGGCCTCGATGCAGTCGCAGGCGGCCAATCTGGCGCAACTGGTCAGCGTATTTACGCTCCACGGTGACGCCGCGCCATCGCAACTTGCGCATCGCACGATAGACATCACACCTGCGATGAAAAATTTGCATTAGGCAGGATAGAACGGATCGGAGGTGTCGGCTTGGTCCAGTGCCGAACCAAGATCTCCGGTTCGGCTTCGGCTTGCCTGTGAAAGATATGGGTAACGAGAAAACCGGTATCGCGCTTACAAGTTACCGCAAAGACTTTGTATGACGTGCCGGAAAATATAAGCAACGGGCGCGATACTACCCATAAGGAACGAAATGGACAGAAGGGATTTTCTGAAGGGGAGCAGCGCAGTCGGCGCCGCCGGTTTGACAATTTCCACCGTTGCTCACGCCGCGCCGGCGACCGCGACCGCTCATTGGGGGGCAGGGCAGCTTGAGCATATGCTTCCGACGGTGAACGACACCAGCATGCTGATAAAGGTATCGCTGAAGAACCCGTTGCCCCAGCCGCCAGTACTTGTGGTCGATCGCAAGCGCTTCACCGGTCGCCGCACCGACAGCGCCGGGCGGATGTGGGCCTTCTATGCAGAAGGCCTAGAGCCGAATGCCGAATACACCCTGAACCTCATTGATGCGCATGGCAACGCCATGTGCGACAGCTGGCCGCTAAAGACTTTCCCCGCCCGGAACGCCACGCCGAAAACGTTTCGCGCGCTGATGTATACCTGCGCCGGCGGCAGCGACGCAACAGGGGTCTTTCTGCCAATGACCACGCGCATTCGTCTTCTGGAGCGCGGTTTGTCGTTCAAGCCCGATGCCATGATTGCCAACGGCGATCATATTTATCTGGACCAGCGGGCCAAGAAATCGCCGAGGCTCGGCGTGGCGCCTGAAGAAATCGCGAGCTCCGGGCGTTTCGATCGCACGCAGGCCATTTACGGCACCCAGAACGAAGAAGTCCTGAAGCGGGCGGCAGGTCCTCAAATCGTACCGCTCTACGGTACCCGGTGCCGTTCGGTTCCGGTTTTTTTCATCACCGACGACCACGACTACTACGACAATGACGAGGCCGACGACAAGCTCGTCACGTTTCCGGTCGATACGTTCATGCTCAATGCCGGGCGGACGACACAGTGGATGTACTACCCGGAACATTTGCCGGACAAGACCCGGCCGACTGGCATAACCGGCGCCAGCGCAGCGGATCGCTTTAAAAATCTATCGGAATGCTACGGTACGCTGCGCTACGGCAAGATCGCCGAAATGCTGATGTACGATTGCCGGCGCGGCCTCACGCTCACCGGTCCGACTGCGACTTTCGTACAGAAGGAGGCCGAAGGATGGCTAACCGACCGCATGAAGAACTCCGACGCCGCCCATGTGGTCAATGTCCCCTCGGTGCCGATCGGCTGGAGCGCCGGAAAATACGGCGAGTGGTATCGGGACATGGAGGGCGACGGCAAACTCACGCTCACAAAACCGAAGGCATTCTGGCAAACGGGGTGGAGGTTGCAGCACGACCGTCTCATGGTCGCCGCCTCTTCGATGAACGAGCGTATTCCAATGTTCATCAGCGGCGACCTGCATGCGACCGGATACGGCATCATGACCCGGACAGGCGAACACGATCTTGCGAAGAATCCGGTTCACTCCGTCATCACCGGGCCGTTGGGAACGGATACCATCATGTGGGTATCGGCTTCACGCGGAATGCGTCCCCAGATACCGGACGGGCTCGACTTCAATGAGGTGTTGAAAGCCGAGGAAAAACATGGTTTCATCATTGCGGATTACGATAACGAGGGTGTGGTGATACGGCATTTCCAATGGGATCGCGATAAACACAGCGTGGCCGACATCGATTCCCTGGAACCCTACAAAGTTACCGTGTTAAAACGCCCTGGCTGATTTCGCAAGCAACCGGGCAGAAGGCTCAGCGGCAGATCGGATCGCCGCCAATCGGAGACAAGAAAAAATGATGCTCATTGCCAGATTCATACACATCCTGGGTTTCACCGTCTGGATAGGCGGCATGTTCTTCGCATATATGACATTGCGCCCGGTCGCCGCCGCCGTGCTGCAGCCGGCGCAGCGTCTTCAGTTATGGGAGGGCGTGTTCGGCAAATTCTTTTTCTGGGTATGGGTGGCCGTGGCGCTCCTGTTTGCCAGCGGCTTCTATATGGTGGCGCTACTCGGGAGGCCGCCCGCGTATGTATTGGCGATGCTGGGACTGGGCATCGTCATGCTGCTGATTTTCGCCCATGTATTCGTCAATCCATATAAGCGGCTCCAACGCGCGGTCGCCGCACAGGACTGGCCGGCCGGCGGCGCGGCGCTAGGGCAGATTCGTTCGCTGGTCGGGACGAATCTGATCCTGGGAGTGTTGACTATGTGCGTAGGCGCGCTGGGGCCTCTGTTGGGATGACGTTTTAATGCGCCGAGTCTGCGCGCAATCTTGCGATCGTTTCTGGAATGCCTTTCCAGGCCGGCTGATTTGCCGCAAAACGTCCACGCAGGTAGCGCACCAAATCATTTATCTGGCTATCGTTGAAGCTGTCCCTGAATCCCGGCATGTAACCCAACTCTTGATGCGCCGGTGTGTTGATGCCATCCAGAATCACCCGCACCAGATTGTCGGGCGTGTTGCCGTGTAAATTTGTATTGAGCGCCAGCGACGGCTTGACGCCGAATAATGTCGGCCCGGTATTGGCTTGATGGCAAATGGCGCAGGCGCCTTCATAAATATTTTTTCCGTTGCCTCGCAAAGTTCTGGAAGACGCCGCATTGTTTTGTTCGATTTGCGCGGCGAGCGCTACTTGCACTGCCGGGGTGGTTTCGGCGGCTGGTTTATTAGGCGACGCATTAAGCGATGCAATGTAATGGGCGATCGCCTTGACATCGGATTCCGGCAGTTGCGCCATTTCCGCCACTACCGGCCCCATCGGACCTGCCGCTACGCCGTGCAGCGGCGAAAATCCTGAGCGCAGATAATCGAACAGATCTTTTTCGGTCCAGGCGATCGGCGCATTCGACAGCGAAGTCAGCGCCGGCGCTTCCCATCCCTCGGCCATGCCGCCAGCCAGATAAGACCGTATTCCCCCCTTTTCGGCGCCCATCGCATTACGCGGCGTATGGCATGCGCTGCAATGCCCCAATCCTTCCGCCAGATAAGCGCCGCGGTTCCATTCCACCGATTGGGACGGGTCCGGCTTATAGACATCGGGCTTGTGAAACAGCAGATTCCAACCGGCCATCAGCGGCCGCAGATTGAACGGAAACGCCAGTTTTGTCTTGGGTAAATCGGTTTTGACCGGTTCTTGCGCCATCAGATACGCATACAGCGCCTGCAGATCGGCATCGCTGGTTTTGGCGAACGCGGTATAGGGGAAGGCCGGATATAAATGTTTGCCGTCGCGGTGAATGCCTTCGCGCATTGCACGCTCGAAGGCGGCATACGACCAACTGCCGATACCGGTTTCGACATCGGGCGTGATGTTGGTGCTGTAGATGGCGCCGAAGGGCGTGTCCAGCGCCAAGCCGCCGGCATTTTTGACGCCGTTCGGCGCGGTATGGCACACCACGCAGTCACCGGCCGCCGCGACTAGCCTGCCGCGGGAAATGGTCGCGGCGGAATAGAGCGTCGGATCGGGCGCTGCAATCGGCGCGATCGCGCCGCGCCAAGGCAGCGCCAGCGTTGCCAGGCCTATCAATGCAGTCGTCACGGCGGCGCCTGCCGCCAACCATTTTTTTGCCGACTTGGTCGATTTTTGCGATGCGCCGGCATTCGCCGCGAGCGCCAGCCGGATGCGTTCGCCGGAGAAAGGCGGTTCGCGCAAACGCACACCGGTTGCGTCGTAGATTGCGTTGGCGACAGCCGCGGCAGCCGGTAATGAAAACGCCGCGCCGCTCGCCAGTTGGGTTTTTTGCGGGCCAAGTTCTGCGCCGGCCAAATCTGGCCGGCTGGGCAGATTGCCGTTGTTGCCCCCGACGATGCGCAATGCGCCGGCCTGTGC
>JAQGNR010000164.1 GCA_028291765.1 Herbaspirillum sp. | reverse complement strand
CGTTCTTCTCGATGCCGCCATCGATGGCGTGGGCGTCGCTTTCTTGCCCGATACCATATGCGCGCAGGCGATTCGTTCGGGCCAGCTTGTCCATGTGCTTCCCGCCTATTTCACCCGCATGGGTATCGTGCACCTGGTGTTCGCGTCGCGCCGCGGCTTGTTGCCGGCGGTGCGGGTCGTGATCGATTTCCTGGTGGAGTCGTTCAAAGGCGGGACGAACGACGCGTCATGGCCTGGCGAACAAACTGCCAGGCCATGACCGCGGATCAACGGGTGCCGTCTTTCAAGGCCAGCAGTTGCCATTCCCAACGCATGCCTTGGCCGAAGCCGCCGCCGTGCTGGGTGAACAGGTTGACGACTTGCTCTGCCGTCTCTGCATTGGCCCAGTCGCGCTGCAATTCGCAGATGTAGGAAATCACGGACAGCGGCTTGGCGCCGGCCTGCACCATGCGCTGCACGGCCAGGTCGTGCGCTTCCAGGCTGCTGCCACCGGAGGCGTCGGTGACAATGTAGACATCGTACTCGTCGGCCAGTGCGGACAACACGGGCATGCTCAGACAGACCTCGGTCCACAGGCCGGCCATCACCAGCTTTTTCTTGCCGGTCTGCTTGATCCAGTCGCGGACACGTTCGTCATCCATGGCGTTCAGGCCAAAGCGGTCGATCGGCTTCTGGTCTGGATACACGGCCTGGACTTCTTGGATCAGGTCCTGGCGCTCGGCGAAAGCGGTGGTCAACAGCGTCGGGACGTTGAACACCTTGGCGGCTTTAGCGAGGAAGGTAGCGTTATTAACCACGGTGTCGTTCGAATGCGAACGCACGGTCAGCAGTTGCAGGTACTGGTGATCAATCAGCATCACCGCGTGGTTGTCGGGGGTCAGCAGTGGATCGTTGGGTGGGAATTTGTTGGCGCTCATGTTGCACTCCTGTGTGTCTGCCGAAACAGGGCTGGAGGCCATCGGCAACGGCTTGCTCCAGTCACCGGTTGCATTGTTGAACCAGTGAGTGCACTTTATCTAAGCAACAATTGCGTGTATATGGAGGTAAAAGTGAACGTATTGTTCCCTGGGTGGGACGGTGGTTCCCTGCCGTTACCATTTCATTCGCTTTGCGGGGCTCGATCAAAGTCAGCCCTTCGATAATTCCAAGTTTATCGAAATGCTCTGCATTGGCGGCCGTCTATTGATTTTTTAGTCCTGCGTGCATTGCGCTATGAGGGGTCGTATGACCGCGTTGCGGCGTTCGCCAGGCAGTGGAAAGTGGATCAAGGGGTATTGGGGCATTTCCTGTCGGGGAATATGAGAAATTTTGAATATGCCCCTAAATTTCACCCTCATGCCCCGGATGTCAATGGACCTGATTGAGCGTCTTGAGACAAAAAACCCGCATTCTCATAGGGAGGAGTGCGGGTTTTTGTACATCTGTGGACTTCTTAAAACATGTTGGTGGTGGAGGCGGCGGGAATCGAACCCGCGTCCAAAAGTACTCTACAGGCAGTTCTACATACTTAGTGCTGTCATTTAATGTCATCCTGCCGACGCGGACGCACACGCTGCGGCAAAACCAGTCACCTTAATTTAACCGTGGACCAAGTAACCCGGCCCAAAGCGATTCCCTGTAGATGACTCTGCTGCTGTTACCAGCCCACCCCAGGAACAAGATGGTGCAGAGCTAGCCGGTTATTAAGCGGTTAGGGGTATTACGCAGCCAGTGCGAACGACGAATCGTTTGCAGCTGAAGCGTTTTTATTTACGTTTGCAATTAAGCGTTTCCGGCTGTATTTACGAGGTAACCAGTCCTCGGTATGCCCTGTTCTGCTTCGCAACCTCTGTCGAAACCAGGTCGCCCCCACAGACTTCCGATTATAGCGCAATGACGCTTAGGCCATCCTTTATCATTTCAGCGAGAAATCCACCCGCGCAGCCGCACCTTTGTCTTGAATGCCTTCGGCAGTCAGCTTCGGCGCCACCAGATAGACCCGGTCAAGCGGGATTTTGGCGGTTTCTTCCAGGTATTGACGTACCGAGTCCGCCCGGCGTAGCGCCAGTTCGCGTAGTTCCGCAGGGCCGATCTCGGTATTTTCCAGAATCAGACGCTCCATTTCATCCGGCGGCAACGATTTGGCAAAGCCGATCACGTTCTTCGGTTTGCTGAATTTCTCGTTTTTGTAGACGGCTTCCAGATATTTGGCGCGGTCGGCATCGTTGAGGGTCACCGCGTCGCCATCTTTGGTGTCGCGCCGTTTCAATTGTTTTTCCTTGTCGTCCAGTGCAGCGCGGCGCAGGCCGTTGGTGTCTGCAATCGGGTCGACGCGGCCGATGATGTCGAGTTTGAGTGCCGGCCGCTCGTTCAGGGCTTTGGTCAGTTTTTCCAGTTTTTGTGTGGCATCGCTGGTGAGCGTGGCGTTGCCGGGGGCAAATTCCACGTAACCGAGTTCTTCGCTGCCGCCGCCGCTGAAAATGGAATTAAGCAGCGCAAAGGGCGAGGTGACGGCTTTGGTGATCAGGTTGACGATGACGCGTGTGATGATGCCGCCGATCGAGAACTGCGGGTCCGATAAGGAACCGGAGATCGGCAGATTCAGGTTGATCTGGCCGTTGCGGTCTTTGAGCAAGGCTACCGCCAGCATGACCGGCAGCTTGGTGGCGTCGGGGCTGTCGACACGGTCGCCGAAGGTCAGTTGGTCAATGCGCAGATCGTTTTGGGCGACCAGTTGCTGGTTTTCGATTTTGTACGAAACGTTCATCGACAGCTTGCCTTTGATGATCGGGTAGCCGGCATATTTGGCGGCGTACGGTGTCATGCGGGTCAGTTCGACGCCGTTGGTGCTGGCTTTGATGTCGAGGAACATGGGCTTGAAGAGCGGGTTCAGCGATCCGGAGATCAGTAGTTGCGCATCGTTATCGATCTTGCCTTTCAGGTCGATGGCCGCCGGTTGCGGTTTGTCCGATGCAATGCTGCCGATGCTGCCGCTCATGCCGGTCATGTTGGCGGTGTAGTTCGGTTTGACGAAGTTGTCGGTGTAGTTGATGTTGCCGCCCGATAGGAGGATCTGGCCGATGCGGATGATGGGGGCGTCAGGCGCCGGTGCGGCCGGGGTTACCGGTGCCGTGGTGGTCGTGGTTTTGGCGACGGTTTTGCTTTCTGTAGCTGGCGCTTCGGTCGGCGGCTGGTCCTTCGAGACCATGATGCCTTTTAAATTGAGCTTGCCGTCAGGGGAGAGGATCGCGCGGGCATAGAAGTTGTCCAGCGCGATTTTGGCGATGCTGATCAACGGCGCGCCTTTGCCGATGTTGGCGTCGATGCCGCTCAGGTTCAGCGCACGCCAGCGCAGGAATTCGGCATTGCTTTCTTTGTCCTGCATGTCGAAATTGCTGAGTTGCGCAGCACCGGTGTAATGAATGCCGAGCGTTTGTTGTTTGAGCGGCGGCACGATGGCGAGTTTGCCCTTGGTGCTGAGAAAGCCGCGTTGCAGTGTGATGTTGACGTAGTCGTTGAAGAACGGTTGCAACGGTGCGATCGATATGTGATCGGCGTTGACGGTCAGGTCGATGGTTTTGAGTTGCGGCGTGGCGCCGCCGTCAATGGTCAGTTTGCCGTTTTTATTCATACTGGCTTCCAGCGCGATTTTGAGCGGTTCATCGAGCTTGGTGGAGGCGTTGTTGACGGTCACTTTCAGCGCATCCGCTTGCAGGCCAAATGCGGGGGTAACGCTGTTATCTTGATAAGAAAGTTTGCTGTCGGCAATGGTGAATTCGCCGACGCCGGCTTGCCATTGTGCCGGGGGGGGGCTCGCCGCCGTGGTCTGTGCAACGGTTGGCCCCGGTTTGACGGGATGGGCCGGCAGCAGGAATTGCTGCAGATTCAATTTGCCGTGCGCATCGCGTGTGACAGCGCCGTCCAGACCTTTGATATGCAGTGCCGCGGCTTGAAATTGACGGGTGCCGGTATCTGCCGTGGCATCCGATAAGGTGATCGATTTGACGGTGATGGCGCCGTCGGTTTTGGCGCTGTCGGTTTTTACCCTTCCAGCCAGTTTCAGATCATTGAGATCGACGTTCAGATTGCTGAGTTTGAGCTGACCGGCAGCCACGTCGATTTTGGTATGTACAGATAATTGGCCGCCGAGATTGGCGGCCAGGACTGTGTTTACGTAGGGTTGATAAGACGCCAGCGGCAGGTTGTCCAGACGAATTTCAGCGTCGACGGCAGCGGTGGCCGGCGTGACTTGTCCGTCTACTTGTAGATGGCCGCCGCCGGCTTGGTCCGCGCTCAGTTTGAGCGTTCCCGGTTTGGCATTGGCTGCGGTGGATAGTTGTTGCGCATCGATAGCGATGTTATTCAATTGCACGTTTTGACGCGGTGCAGCATTGTAATCGTCGGCCCAGTTGAGCTTGCCGTTGCGCACGTTGAGTTGCGTCAACAATAGCGTCGGCGCGGCCGGTACCGGCGCAGCTACAGCAGTTTGCGCAGTTGCTGTAGCGGCCGGCTTCGGATTTTGCTTTTGATTCGGCTTTGCTGCGCTTGCCGGCGGTGCGTTCAGGCGCAGCCAGTTCAATACATTTTTTTGATCCAGCGCAGCCCATATCTCTGGCGTGTCGATCGTCAGTGCATCGATTTCGCTATTACCATTGAGCAAATTGATTTGTTTGATTTTGGCTTGCACGCTGCGGCTGGTCAGCAGCGGCGCGTCATTGTTCTCGGCGAGGTTCAGATCGTCCAGTTTGATATCGCCGGACAACAGGATTTCAGGCTGTTCCTTGACGCGCGAAAAACGCAGGTCGAGTTTGGTGCTGAGCTTGCCGCTGCGCAGTTTGAGCGGCAACGCGACCGGCGAGAACGGTATATAGCCGGGCAGATCGAGCTGGTCGAGATCCAGCGCCAATGCCGTTTCCATACTATCGGCAAAAGGTTTGCTGCGGCCGTGCAGCGCCAGATGCGCGCCATTGATGGCGGCCGATGCATAGGGCTGGACAAAGGTGTCGATCCTTGACGGTAGATCCGAGACCAGCGGCGCGCCCAGATTGATTGCGCTGATCTCGATTTTTTTGCCGGTGACTTGATCGTCGAACTGAATATCACCGCCCTGCAGTTGCAGGTTCGCCAGCAGAAACGGCACAGTGCTTTCGCTTTTTGGTTTTGCCAGAATGCGATCGATCACGTCGGAAAAATTGTAGCGGCCGATGCCGTCGGCGCTGGTGCGGATCAGATGTATTTTGGGATCGAACATCAGCCCTTCATCGAGCACCACCGCGCGCCGCAGCAGCGAGGTCGATGAGGCGTTGACGATCAAGGTTTTAACGGAGGCCGCGGGGGTGCTCCGGTCCGGTTCGTAGAACGTGAAATCGGAGACCGTCAGCTTCAGGATGAAGGGATTGAAACTGACATTGCCGATATCGGCTTTGCGGCCCAGTTGTTCCTGGATTTGTTCAACCGCGATTTTCTTGACGAAGTACGGGAGCGCCAGCCAGCTGATCAACGCCAGCACCAGCCAGAGCGCGACAATGACGGCGGCCCAACGTAGTGCTTTGCGCAACCATGCATGCTGCGAAAGAGTGTTGGAGATCCTGGCTTGGATGGGCACGATGGTCGCTCCTGGCATGCACTTGATATTTGTTTTTTGGGAAGGCCGGACTGTTCGTTCGGCCTTCTTTCAGAGGGAAGTTTAGCGGCTTATTGCCGAATTACAAATAGGCTTGGCGTGGTGTTAACTCAAGTCCAGCAGCCGTAGCAAATCCAGCGGCGCTGCGACGACATGATCGGCTTGCCATGAGTCCGGTTCGACATGTCCGCAATAGCCCCAGCCGGCAGCGATGGTCGGCATGCCTGCAGCGTGGCCGGCCTGGATGTCGCGCAGATCGTCGCCGACGTACCAGCAGTTTTGCGGCGCCAGCCCAATGCGCTTGGCGGCTTCCAACAGTGGCGCAGGATGCGGTTTTGGATGCCCGGTGGTGTCGCCGGAGATGACACAGGCCGCGTGGCTCAAGCCGATCTGCGGCACCAGTAAGTCGGTCAGCCGCGCGACCTTATTGGTGACGATGCCCCATTGGATGCCATTTTTTTCCAATGCCGCCAATAGCGCCGGGATGCCGTCGAACAGGGTGCTTTTTACGGCGATGGCGTTGGTGTAATTGGCGAGGAATTGATCGCGCAGCGGTTCGAATTCGGCTTGTCCCGGCGCTAGTCCGAAAGCCACGCCGATCAAGCCGCGCGCGCCGGCCGAGGCGACCGGGCGCAACAGTTCGTAGGGTGTAGCGATCAGGCCGCGCCCGACGCGAATGCGATTGACGGCTTCGGCAAGGTCGGGGGCGGTGTCGGCCAGGGTGCCGTCCAGATCGAACAGGATAGCGTGCGGCCGCGTCAGTTTCGGTTTCAGTTTGGCGGCGTCCATCAGCATGGCTTGCTACAGGCAATCATATAGTTGACGCTGGTGTCCTGGTTGAGTGAATAGATTTTGGTGAGCGGGTTGTAGCTCAGCCCTTTGAGTGCATCGAGTTCCAGGCCGGCCTCGCGGATAAAGCGGGAGAGCTCGGCCGGTGTGAGGAACTTGGCATAGTCATGCGTGCCGCGCGGCAGCATGTGGAGCAGGTATTCTGCGCCGAGGATCGCGAACAGGTAGGCCTTGGGATTGCGATTGAGCGTGGAGAAAAACAGGTGGCCGCCAGGTTTGGTCAAGGCGGCGCAGGCACGCACGATCGAGGTCGGATCGGGAACGTGCTCCAGCATTTCCATGCAGGTGACCACGTCGAAGACGCCGGCCTGGCGCGCGGCCAGATCTTCGACGGCGATCTTTTCGTAGTGCACCCGAATGCCGCTTTCCAGGCTGTGCAGATCAGCCACTTTCAATGCTTTATCGGAGAGATCGATGCCGCTGACATCCGCGTCTTTGCGGGCCATTGATTCGGCCAGGATGCCGCCGCCGCAACCGACGTCGAGTACGCGCTTGCCGGCTAATGGTGCGCGGGCATTGATCCATTCGAGACGCAAGGGATTAATTTCGTGCAAGGGGCGGAATTCGGCGCCGGTATCCCACCAGCGGTGTGCCAGGTCGCTGAATTTCTTGAGTTCTAAAGGGTCTGCATTCATAGACGGCATAATAAAGGAAAGTCGCTTGCGCGTGGCTAAAGGGGCCGCATCAGGCGAAAAAAAACCCCGCTTCGGCGGGGTTTTCCATGCGACTGAGTCGCTGTGTTGCGTTATGTCGCAGTGCGTCGATTACTTGCGGGTACCGACAACTTCGATTTCAACGCGGCGGTTTTTAGCGCGGCCGGCTGCTGTCTTGTTAGAAGCAACTGGTTGCGTTTTGCCTTTGCCTTCAGTGTAGACGCGATTGGCTTCAACACCCTTCGAGACCAGATATGCCTTGACAGCTTCTGCGCGGCGAACCGACAGTTTCTGGTTGTAAGCATCTTTACCGATCGCATCAGTATGACCGACGGCGATGATGACTTCCAGATTCAGGCTATTCAGATTAGCAACCAGATCGTTCAATTTCGATTTGCCTTCTGGCTTCAGGACAGCTTTGTCGAAGTCAAAGAATGCATCGGCAGCGAAAGTGACTTTTTCCGATGTAGGAGCAGCAACGACAGCTGGTGGAGCAGGGCGAGGAGCAGGAGCAGGAGCTGCGGCTTGAGCAAGCACGCCATCGCAACCTGGAACTGCGTCAGCCGGTGTCCAGTAGCCATCGTGCCAGCACAGACCGCTGCCGCTGCGAACGATATTGCCACGGCTGTCTTGAGCGTAGGCGCTGTACGGCTTTTTGGCTTGGATGTCGGTGGTTTGCGCTTGGGCTGAGAATGCGACGATTGCAGACGCAGCGAAGACAAGCTTTACTAATTTGTTCATGTTTCTCCTCTCGGGTGAGATATCCGCAGATTGAACTGCGCTACAAATATACGACATCAAAAAAAAATGGATGGTATCACGTGGATCAGGCCGTTACATGTAAATCATAAGCATGGCTTACATGTAAAGAACTTAGCCGCTATTCTGCCACACTGATCAGCTTCAACGAGGTTTGCCAAATGAGCAAACGGTCGTTTTTGGTGCTTCGTTGTTTTATTGCAACGAGTCTTTGTCTCCTCCTGACGCGCCTCGGCAAATGTAAGCGAAAACGCAGATTTACGGGAACTATTCATGAAAACGAATGTAGGGCCGGGCTGTTCCTGAATCGTAAATTCGCTTCGAATTACCCCGATCGGCCACCGACAGTGGCTCATGCTAAAATCACCGGCTTACGCGTTCCTTTGCTATATATAGAGCGAGACCTGTCTCGGTAGAGGCGCGCATTAACCATCATAAAGACCCTCAGCCTCGCCAATGGATCAATTCGCTAAAGAAACAATCCCTATTTCCCTCGAAGAAGAGATGCGCAAGAGCTACCTCGATTACGCCATGAGCGTGATTGTGGGGCGGGCATTGCCGGATGTGCGCGACGGCCTGAAGCCGGTGCATCGCCGCGTTCTGTTTGCGATGCATGAAATGAACAATGTCTGGAATCGGCCCTTTGTGAAGTGCGCGCGGGTGGTCGGCGAAACGATGGGTAAATACCATCCCCATGGCGATGCGTCGATTTACGACACATTGGTGCGGATGGCGCAACCGTTTTCGCTGCGTTACATGCTGGTTGACGGTCAGGGTAATTTCGGTTCGATCGACGGCGACGGCGCCGCGGCGATGCGTTATACAGAGTGCCGCCTGGACAAGATTGCCGGCGAATTGCTGGCCGATCTGGATAAGGAAACCGTCGATTTCGTGCCGAACTACGACGGCAAGGAAAAAGAGCCGTCGGTATTGCCGACCCGCATCCCGAATCTGCTGATCAACGGCTCGTCCGGGATCGCCGTCGGTATGGCGACCAACATTCCTCCGCATAATTTGACGGAAGTCATTGACGGCGCGTTGTATGTTCTGCGCAATCCGGAATGCTCGATCGATGAGCTGATCGAAATTATCCCCGCCCCCGATTTCCCGACTGCCGGCATCATTTATGGCGTATCGGGCGTGCGCGACGGTTATCGCACCGGCCGCGGCCGCGTGGTGATGCGCGCCAAGACACATTTTGAAGAATACGGCAAGGAAAATCGCACGGCGATCATCGTCGATGAACTCCCATACCAGGTAAACAAGAAAGCGTTGCTTGAACGCATTGCCGAACTGGTGCGCGACAAGAAGCTGGAAGGCATTTCCGATCTGCGCGACGAGTCCGACAAATCGGGCATGCGGGTCGTCATCGAGCTCAAGCGCGGCGAAGTGCCGGAAGTGGTGCTCAATAATCTGTACAAGCAGACCCAGTTGCAAGATACCTTCGGCATGAATATGGTGGCGCTGGTCAACGGCCAGCCAAAGTTGCTGAACTTGAAGGAAATGTTGAGCTGTTTCCTGTCGCATCGCCGTGAAGTCGTCACGCGTCGCACCGTGTTTGAATTGCGCAAGGCGCGCGAACGCGGCCACGTGCTGGAAGGTTTGGCGGTGGCGTTGGCCAATATCGACGATTTCATCGCCATCATCCGCGCGGCGCCGACGCCGCCGGTGGCAAAAGATGAGCTGATGACGCGGGCCTGGGATTCGGCCACGGTGCGGGCGATGCTGGCGCGTATCGGCGAAGACGGCCAGGCGGTCGACATGGCAGCTTTCCGTCCGGAAAATCTGCCGGTGCATTACGGTCTGCAACAAGACGGCCTGTATAAGCTGTCGGATACGCAAGCGCAGGAAATCCTGCAAATGCGTCTGCAGCGCTTGACCGGCATGGAGCAAGATAAGATCGTCAACGAATACAAGGACGTGCTGACGGAAATCGCCGATCTGCTGGATATCCTGGCCAAGCCGGAACGCGTCACCACGATCATCGTCGATGAAATGAATGCGGCCAAGAACGAATATGGCATCGGCAAGAAAGATGAACGTCGTTCGCAGATCGAGCACAATGCCACCGATCTCGGCACGGAAGATCTGATCACGCCGCAGGATATGGTGGTGACGCTGTCGCATACCGGTTATATGAAATCGCAGCCGATTTCCGAATACCGCGCGCAAAAACGCGGCGGCCGCGGCAAGCAGGCGATGGCGACCAAGGATGAAGACTGGATCGATCAATTATTTGTTGCCAATACCCACGATTACATTCTCTGTTTTTCCAACCGCGGCCGCTTGTACTGGCTGAAGGTATGGGAAGTGCCGCAAGGCTCGCGCAACTCGCGCGGCAAGCCGATCGTGAACATGTTCCCATTGCAGGACGGCGAAAAAGTGACCGTGATCCTGCCGGTGTCGGGCGACAACCGCAGCTTCCCGGAAGATCGGTATATTTTCATGTCGACCAGCCTGGGTACGGTGAAAAAGACGCCGCTGTCGGACTTCAGCAATCCGCGTAAGGCCGGCATTATTGCGGTCGATCTGGATGAGGGCGATTTCCTGATCGGTGCTGCGCTCACCGATGGCAGCCACGATGTGATGCTGTTCTCGGACTCCGGCAAAGCAGTGCGCTTCGACGAAAACGATGTCCGTCCGATGGGCCGTACCGCGCGCGGTGTGCGCGGCATGAATCTGGATGACGGTCAGCAAGTGATCGCTTTGCTGGTTGCCGAGAATGAACAGCAGTCGGTATTGACGGCGACCGAAAACGGTTACGGCAAGCGCACCCCGATCGGCGAGTACACACGGCATGGCCGCGGCACCAAGGGCATGATTGCGATTCAGACCAGTGAACGTAACGGCAAGGTTGTGGCCGCGACCCTGGTCGATGCGCATCATGAAATCATGCTGATTACGACCGGCGGCGTGCTGATCCGCACACGGGTTTCGGAAATCCGTGAAATGGGCCGCGCCACGCAAGGTGTGACCTTGATTGCGGTTGAAGACGGCACCAAGCTCAGCGGTCTGCAACGCGTGATGGAAAGTGATGTTGAAGAAGATAAGGGCGGTGGGGAAGCCGATCCGGCCGATGGTGCATCCGATTCTGCGTCCGACGACGCCGCAGCCGAATAAGCGGTAATCCATAGGCTCCGGTGGGCAACCGTTATCCTTTGAATTTTGCCTCGGAGGTGATCCTTCGATACGGCTTTCAGCCTACTCAGGACGAACGGGTTTTTGTGGGTATTTAAAGAAACCCGTTCGTCCTGAGTAGGCTGAAAGCCGTATCGAAGGATCACCTCAACAGGTAAAACTTAAAGGATTAAAGAACCTAATTGCTTTAATAACTTTTTGCGCGCACGTGATGATTTACAATTTTTCCGCTGGTCCGGCAGTCCTGCCGAAACAAGTTTTGCAACAAGCTGCCGACGAAATGCTCGACTGGCATGGCAGCGGCATGTCGGTGATGGAGATGAGCCATCGCGGCCGCGAATTTACCTCGATTATCGATACCGCCCGTGACGATTTACGCACCTTGCTGAACATTCCGGAAAATTATCGGATTCTGTTCATGCAAGGCGGCGCGTTGGCCGAAAACGCATTGATTCCAATGAATCTGGCCGCACGCCGCACCGGCGGCGATCTGAGTCGCGCAACGGTCGATTACGTCAATACCGGTTCCTGGTCCACCAAATCCATTAAGGAAGCGCAGCGTTATTGCAAAGTCAACGTGGCGGCCAGTTCCGAATCACAAAAATTCGCCGAGGTGCCGCCGCGTGCAAGCTGGCGTCTTTCGCCGGATGCGGCGTATGTGCATGTGTGCACCAACGAAACCATCGATGGCGTCGAGTATCAGTTTGTGCCGGAGGTCGCGGCCGAGACCGGCGGCGCGCCGCTGGTGGCCGATATGTCTTCACACATTTTGTCGCGCGTCATCGATGTCAGCCGATACGGCGTCATATATGGCGGCGCACAAAAAAACATCGGGCCGGCCGGCCTGACCATCGTGATCGTGCGCGAAGATTTGCTCGGCCATGCGGCTGCATGCTGCCCGACGGCGTTCAACTGGAAGATCGTTGCCGATAACGATTCGATGTACAACACACCGCCGACTTACGCTATTTATATCGCCGGCCTGGTCTTCAAGTGGATCAAGGCGCAGGGCGGCGTCGCGGCGCTGGAACAACGCAATATCGAAAAAGCCAAGCTGTTGTACGACTATCTGGATAGCAGCGATTTTTATGATACGCGTATCGCCGTCGCATCCCGTTCACGCATGAACGTGCCGTTTTTCCTGCGCGATGAAGCCAACAACGCCGCTTTCCTTGCCGGCGCGGCTGAGGCCGGCCTGTTGCAATTGAAGGGGCATAAGTCGGTCGGCGGCATGCGTGCATCCATCTACAATGCGATGCCGCTCGAAGGCGTACAGGCGCTCATTGCATATATGAAAGCATTTGCATCCAACCATTAAGTTCATCAGGCATGGCGCCAGCCACCGGCTGCCGAGATCGCAAGAGCTCTCTTTTGCGACGCGCTCCGGCAGATGGTGCAGCCGCCTGCCTGATGGACGGCCATGCTTACATTGCACAAGTCGCATGGCCTCATCCATGATCAGAAAGGAAGCGTCATTATGAGTGAACAGAAATTGCAGCCTTTGCGCGAGAAAATCGATGCGATCGATGCACAATTGATCGAACTGCTGAACCAGCGCGCGCGCGTGGCGCAGGATGTCGGCCACGTCAAAGCGCAAACCGATGCGCCGGTATTTCGTCCCGAGCGCGAAGCGCAAGTGCTGCTCAAAGTGGCCGAGCGTAATCCCGGGCCGTTGCTCGGCACCGATCTGCAAGCGATCTTCCGTGAAGTCATGTCGGCCTGCCGCGCGCTGGAAAAGCGCATTACCGTGGCTTATCTGGGGCCGGAAGGCACATTCACCGAACAAGCGGTGTTCCGGCAATTCGGCCATGCGGTGATGGGATCGCCCTGCGCCTCGATCGATCAAGTGTTCCGCGATGTCGAGGCCGGTACTGCGGATTTCGGCGTGGTGCCGATTGAAAATTCGTCGGAAGGCGTCATCAATCGCACGCTCGATCTGCTGCTGCAGACCACGCTGACCATCAGCGGCGAAATTTCGATTCCGATTCATCACAGCCTGATGAGCAAATCCGGCAAGATGGACGACATCGCGCGCGTTTGTGCGCATTCACAGGCGCTGGCGCAATGCGATGGCTGGCTCAAGCAAAATTATCCGCTGCTTCCCCGCGATGCGGTGTCGTCCAATGCGCAAGCCGCGCTGCTGGCTAGCGAAAACGGGAATATCGCCGCCATCGCCGGCGATATTGCCGCGCAAACCTATGGCCTGCAAATTGTCAGCGCGCATATCCAGGACGATCCGCATAACCGTACCCGCTTCGCTGTCATCGGCCGCTTGCAAACGCTGCCATCGTCGCGCGATCAGACTTCGATCGTATTGTCGGTGCCGAATCAGGCCGGCGCGGTCTACAAACTGCTGGCGCCGCTGGCGCAGCACGGCGTATCGATGACCCGTTTCGAGTCGCGTCCGGCGCGCATGGGCGCTTGGGATTATTATTTTTACGTCGATATCGAAGGGCATGCGCAGGACAAAAAAGTAGCGCAGGCGCTGGCTGAACTGAAAACCAATGCGGCATTTTTCAAATTGCTGGGTTCGTATCCAGCCAGTCTTTAGTTTTAGTTTTAGTTTTTAGTTTTGGTTTGAGTTTTAGTTTTAGTTTTAGTTAATACATCATTTTGAGAGTACGAGATGTCAGTTAAATTCGGTCCTGAATATGTACGGGCGTTAGCGCCCTATCAAGGCGGCAAGCCGATTGCCGAAGTTGCGCGTGAATTCAATCTGGAAGAGTCGGCCATCATCAAGCTGGCATCCAATGAAAACCCGCTGGGCATGCCGGCGTCCGCGCGCGATGCAATGCAAAAGGCCGTGGCGGAAATCGGCCGCTATCCCGATTCCAACGGTTTCGATCTGAAAGCCGCCATCACACGTAAACACAATGTGCCGTCCGACTGGATCACGCTGGGCAACGGCAGCAACGATATTCTGGAGCTGGCGGCCCATGCGTTCGTGCAGCCGGGGCAGTCGGTGGTGTTTTCCGAATACGCCTTTCTGGTCTATGCCTTGGCAACGCAGGCCGCCGGCGCGCGTGCCATTGTGACGCCGGCGCAGCAATACGGCCACGATCTGAACGCGATGGCTGCGGCCATTAGCGACGATACCCGTCTGATTTACATAGCAAACCCCAACAACCCGACCGGCACCTTTGTGCCCGGCGCAGAGCTCGAAGCATTCCTGCAAAAGGTGCCTGCACATATCGTCGTGGTGCTCGACGAAGCGTATACCGATTACATCCCGGCTGAGGTGCGTTACGACGCGATCGCCTGGGTTGCCAAATATCCGAATCTGCTGGTTTCTCGCACCTTGTCCAAAGCCTACGGGCTGGCCGGTCTGCGCATCGGTTATGCGATTGCACAAGCCGGCGTGACCGATCTGCTCAATCGTATCCGCCAGCCGTTCAACGTCAATTCTCTGGCGCAGGCAGCGGCGGTGGCGGCGCTTGCCGATACCGCATTCCTGCGCCAGAGCGCGCAACTGAATGCAGAGGGTTATCGCCAATTGACGCAGGCATTCGAGACCTTGGGTTTGTCGTATTTGCCGTCGTTCGGCAATTTCGTGATGGTCAAGGTGGGTGAGGACAACGAGGCCGGCGCCAGAGTCAATCTGGCATTGCTGAAGAAAGGCATCATCGTGCGGCCGCTGGCCAATTATGGTTTGCCGCAATGGCTACGCATCACGATCGGTTTGCCGGAAGAGAATGCGGCATTTCTGGATGCATTGAGAACGGTCTTGAAATAGTAATGCGTGAAACGAGGGGTTAAAAAATCGTGGCTGTCGTCTTTAAAAAAATAGCGGTTTTCGGCGTCGGTCTGATCGGCGGTTCCTTCGCGCTTGCGTTGAAAAAAGCCGGCGCGGTCGGGCAGTTGGTCGGCGTCGGCCGCAGTGCAGAAGCGCTACAGCGTGCTTACGCATTGGGCATCATCGATAACAGCAGCGCCATTTCGGCCGCCGATGCCATGCGCGACGCCGATCTGGTGCTGATCGCCGCGCCGGTGGCGCAGACCGGCGCCATCCTGCGTAGTATCGCGCCGCATTTGCAGCCGCAGACGGTGGTCACCGATGCCGGCAGCACCAAGGTCGATGTGGTGCAGGCCGCACGCGCTGCGCTGGGCCAGCGGATCGGCCAGTTCGTGCCGGGCCATCCGATTGCCGGGGGCGAACAGAACGGCCCCGAAGCAGCGCTGGCCGATTTATATATCGGCAAGAAAACGGTACTGACCGCCTTGCCGGAAAACACGGAAGAACAACTGGCGCGGGTGGCCCAGGCCTGGCAATTGTGCGGCGCGCGGATACATCGTTTGACGCCGCAGCAACACGATGGCGTTTTTGCCGCGGTCAGTCATCTGCCGCATTTGCTGGCGTATGCGCTGGTCGATCAACTGGCGCGCCGATCGGACGCCGATTTGCTGTTTCAATACGCCGCCAGCGGTTTTCGCGATTTCACTCGCATCGCAGGGTCTTCACCGGAAATGTGGCGCGATATCGCACTGGCCAATCAAGCCGCGCTGCTCGATGGACTCGACGGCTATATTGGGCAGTTGCAGCAAATGCGGCAATCGCTCGCAGACGGTGACGGCGCGCAATTGCTGGCAGTATTCGCCAATGCGCGCAAAGCACGCCACGACTGGATCAATGCGATTGAAAAACCAGATGGCGCAAAATAATTCGAACGGACCGCAATGAAACAATCTTATCCGCGTTATATCGATCTGGAGCCGACCTCGCATGTGCAAGGCTCGGTCCGGTTGCCGGGCTCCAAAAGTATTTCCAATCGCACGTTGCTGCTGGCCGCGTTGGCCGGCGGCGATACCCGGATACTGGAATTGCTGGCCTCCGACGATACGCTGGTCATGCTGATGGCGTTGCAGCAGCTTGGCATCAAGTGGGAACAGACGGAGGGCACGCAGAATTACATCGTCCATGGCGTGCGCGGCGTGTTGCCGGTGCATCAGGCCGATTTATTCATGGGTAATGCCGGTACCGCAATCCGGCCTTTGACGGCGGCGCTGGCGGTCATCGGCGGCGATTACACATTGCATGGCGTGGCGCGCATGCATGAGCGTCCGATCAGGGATCTGGTGGATGCGCTCAATGCGGTGGGCATGCGCATCGAGTACACCGGCATGCCGGGCTTCCCGCCGCTGCATATCCGGCGCGGACAGTTCAATGCCAATAAGATGCGCGTGCGCGGCAATGTGTCCAGCCAATATCTGACGTCGTTGCTGATGGCGGCGCCCCTGATGTCGAAGACCGAGGCCATTACCATCGAAGTCATCGGCGAACTGATTTCCAAGCCGTATATCGAAATTACCTTGAATCTGATGCGCCGCTTCGGCGTCGAGGTCGAGCGCGATGGCTGGCAGGCATTCAGCATACAACCGGATCAGGCTTATAAAAGCCCGGGCGTCATTCACGTTGAGGGCGATGCATCGTCAGCCTCGTATTTTCTGGCGGCCGGCGCGATTGCCGGCGGTCCGGTGCGGGTCGAAGGCGTTGGCCGCGACAGTATTCAGGGCGATGTGCGGTTTGTCGAAGCGCTGGCGCAAATGGGTGCGACCATTACGATGGGCGATAACTGGATCGAAGCTTCCAGTAACGGTCCGCTGAAAGCCATCGATGCCGATTTCAACCACATCCCGGATGCCGCCATGACGATTGCGGTCGCCGCGTTATATGCGGATGGGCCGAGCACCCTGCGTAATATCGGCAGCTGGCGCGTCAAGGAAACCGACCGTCTGGCGGCCATGGCGATTGAATTGCGTAAATTGGGCGCCGCCGTGAAAGAGGGCGACGATTATCTGACGATCACGCCGCCGGAACAAATCCGTGCAGCGGCCATCGATACTTACGACGATCACCGCATGGCGATGTGTTTTTCGCTGGCTTCGCTGGATGGCGCGGCCCGGCAGGGCAACCGGATCAGGATCAACGATCCGAAATGCGTCGCCAAAACCTTTCCCGATTATTTCTCGGTATTTGCTGAAATCGCCACACAGACTTTGATTTAACGGAAACATCATCATGCCGCAACGCATTCCAGTCCTGACAATCGACGGCCCGACTGCTTCCGGCAAGGGTACCGTGGCGCAATTGGTGGCGCATCAGTTGGGCTTCCATTACCTCGATTCGGGCGCCTTGTATCGTCTGACGGCCCTGTCGGCGATGCGCAACGGCACCGAAGTCGACAATGAAGCCGCGCTGGTCCGGCTGGCACAAAGGTTGCCATGCAGCTTTATCGGCGAAAAAGTGTTGCTGGCAGGCGACGATGTCAGCCAGGCCATCCGGGCCGAAAAAGTTGGCAATAATGCCTCTAAAATCGCCGCTTTGCCGGGCCTGCGCCAGGCCTTAGTCGAGCTGCAACTGAGCTTTCGCACGGCGCCGGGGCTGGTGGCCGATGGCCGCGATATGGGGACTGTGATTTTTCCTGACGCGCCCTTGAAGGTGTTTCTGACCGCAAGCGTCGAGCGGCGTGCTGAAAGACGCTATAAGCAATTGATTGACAAGGGTTTTCCTGCTAATATGCACGACCTTTCTAATGATTTGAGACAACGCGACGCGCGTGATATGAATCGGCGGTCGGCGCCACTCAAACCGGCTGAAGGTGCGCATTTGCTGGATACATCCGAAATGACTGTCGAACAGGCGGTGCATCAGGTGCTCAGCTGGTATGCGGCAGTTTAGGTAATTTAGTTTTAAATTCAGCTTTAAATTTAGATTCAAATTTAGATTCAAATGCAGCAAAAACCGTGGCTCGGCCGGATGCAAAGTCCTGTCGGGTATTGAAAAACCTAACCCTTTATATCCCTGCGCCGGTGCTGTTCCAGCTGCAAATATATTGGCCAACTCCCAAAAAACATGTCTACCACCACTATTCTTAATCCAGGTTCCACCGGTCCCGATAGTTTCGCGGCCCTTTTTGAAGAATCGCTATCGCGTCAGGATATGCGTTCTGGTGAAGTTATTTCCGCTGAAGTCGTTCGTCTTGACCATAACTTCGTTATCGTCAACGCCGGCCTGAAGTCGGAAGCCTTCATTCCAATCGAAGAATTTAAAAACGACAACGGTGAACTCGAAGTCAACATCGGCGATTTCATCTCCGTGGCGATCGAATCGCTGGAAAACGGTTTCGGCGACACCATCCTGTCGCGCGACAAAGCCAAACGTCTGGCATCGTGGCTCTCGCTGGAAAAAGCGATGGAGTCCGGCGAGATCGTTATCGGTACTGTCAACGGCAAGGTCAAGGGCGGTCTGACCGTTCTGACCAACGGCATTCGCGCCTTCCTGCCGGGTTCGCTGGTCGATACCCGTCCGGTCAAGGACACGACACCGTTCGAAGGCAAGACACTAGAATTCAAGGTTATCAAGCTCGATCGCAAGCGTAACAACGTTGTGTTGTCGCGTCGCGCAGTCATCGAAGCATCGATGGGCGAAGAACGTCAGAAACTGATGGAAACGCTGAAAGAAGGCACTGTCGTCAACGGCGTCGTCAAAAACATCACCGACTATGGCGCATTCGTGGATCTGGGCGGCATCGATGGCCTGTTGCATATCACCGATCTGGCATGGCGTCGTGTGCGTCACCCATCGGAAGTGCTGACCGTCGGTCAGGAAATCACTGCCAAGGTTCTGAAATACGATCAAGAGAAGAATCGCGTTTCGCTGGGTGTGAAGCAATTGGGCGACGATCCATGGACTGGTCTGTCGCGTCGCTACCCGCAAGGCACGCGTCTGTTCGGCAAGGTCACTAACCTGACTGACTACGGCGCATTCGTCGAAGTCGAGCAAGGTATCGAAGGCCTGGTTCACGTGTCCGAAATGGACTGGACCAACAAGAACGTGGCGCCGAACAAGATCGTCCAATTGGGCGACGAAGTTGAAGTCATGGTTCTGGAAATCGACGAAGAACGCCGCCGTATCAGCCTGGGCATGAAGCAATGCAAGGCTAATCCTTGGGACGATTTCGCTGTTACCCACAAAAAGGGCGACAAGGTCAAGGGCGCGATCAAATCGATTACCGACTTCGGCGTATTCATCGGTCTGGCCGGCAATATCGACGGTCTGGTGCATCTGTCCGATCTGTCGTGGACAGAAACCGGCGAAGAAGCTGTGCGTCGTTTCAAGAAGGGCGACGAACTGGAAGCCATCGTGCTGGCAATCGATGTCGAACGCGAACGCGTTTCGCTGGGCGTCAAGCAACTCGAAGGCGATCCGTTCAACAACT
>JAQGNR010000306.1 GCA_028291765.1 Herbaspirillum sp. | reverse complement strand
GCGTTGCCCGGCAGTTTCAGGGCCTCACCTTCGATCACGACCTGCTGGCAGGGTGCATCGATGACGAGCACCGGCGCAATCGGCTTGGCGACCGCCTCCAGCCAGGCCTTGCCGATTTCTTCCAGCGGGCGGCCGAAGCCGATCCGGTAAATGTCCTTGGAGCCGGCCAGGCCCGCGACCAACACCGGATGCTCGTAGCGCTTGCCTTTGCTGTCGGTCGGATTCAGGAACAGGAATGCCTTGCGGTCTTTCTCTTCGATGCCGCCACGGAACTGCCAGCGCACCAACGGATGCATTTCGGTATCTTTGTTGACCGGACGATCGATAATCCAGAGCTTGCCTTCTTCGGCCAAATGGCGGACGTGGTCGTGCAGATCGGGATACGCGCGCGCCGGCTCGTTCTCGGTGTTGAAAATATCCAGTGCGTCTATACC
This sequence comes from Herbaspirillum sp., assembly GCA_028291765.1. Lineage (GTDB taxonomy): Bacteria > Pseudomonadota > Gammaproteobacteria > Burkholderiales > Burkholderiaceae_D > Herbaspirillum. The sequence goes on along the minus strand of JAQGNR010000306.1, from coordinate 4,477 downwards.
GGCAACATCCGCTTTATCATTCGGCAACATGTACTACCTTTCACTTTCGTTTATCACTGTCGCTTGCTATCGGGCGACAATTGGATTGTATGACAATACTACAAGCATTAATTGTGCCAGCGCGGCGCCTGATTGAGTCGTTTATTTTTTGGCAACACAATCCCGGCATGGAAGAATTTCAACCGATTTCGGCAAATTTCCCTCGATTCCGATATTTCCGCACCATATGGGTACCATCAGTCCTGTCGCATTGCACCGTACTGCGCCTGCGTTGCACCAAGCTGTTGCAACGCGTCCGGCGCACTTTTCAGGTCATGCTTTTAGATTTGCGAACGCTTTCTATCAGCGAGCTGCGCATCAGGAATTGCTTGTGTTTTATAGGGTCTTCGGACGTAACCCTGAGCTCGTCCAGCGCCAGCTTGCGCTTGGCCGGATCCTGCTCTTCCAGGCGTTTTTTATTGGCGATGGTCTGCTGCTGGACGAATTCAATATTAAGCAGCCGGCGCCGGCGTTCATAGCGGTCCAGCAACGCTGCATCGGCGCCTTCGAAAGCGACGCTGAACAAGGTTTCGCTCAATTCCATTGCATCGTGGATACCCGAATTCAATCCCAATCCGCCGATCGGATTGTTCAAATGCGCCGAGTCGCCTGCCAGGAACACCCGGCCGCTGCGGAAGGTGGCGGCCACGCGCTGGTGCACGCGATAGACATTGCGATGCGCGATATCGTAGCCGCCCGGTAAGGGATGGATTTTTTGCAGGCGGCGGAATACGGCTTCGTCGGCCAACGCTTCTTCCTCGGTTTCGTCCTCGCGCGATGGAAATACCGCGCGCCAGCGCGCCTTGCCGTCTTCACCGGAAACCTTGAACAGGTTGCCCCATTCCTTCGGGTCGGCCAGGTAATTCCGGTAGCAGCAATCCATCATCTTTTCGAAGTCGTCGAACACCGTGATCACGACGAATTTTTCCGGGAAGGTAATGCCCTCGAATGCGATGTCGAGCAGCTTGCGCACGGTGCTGCGGCCGCCGTCGGAAGCGATGACATAATCGGCACGGATGCGTTCTTCGCCGTCCGGGCCTTGCACTGTCACGGTCACGCCGCTGTCGTCTTGCTCCAGCGTTGTCAGACGGGTCGAAAAGCGCATCTGCGCATCGGGATATTCGGCCAGTTTTTCGATCCCCATCCGGGCCAGTTTGTGCTGTTCGGTCTGCACCACGTACGGAAATTCGGTTTCGTCTTTCAGTATCTCGTGATCGAAACGCGCAATGCGCGAACGCGACGGCTGATCCCAGAAATCGAAATAGCGCGCCACCAGGCCTTCGCGCGTGAAGCGATCGATCAGGCCGACCTGGGCGATCATTTCGAGCGTCGAACTATGCGTCGTCGCCGCACGCGGACTGGTGTCGATGCGCTCTTCGGCTTCCAGCAATGTCACTTTAAAACCGCGCTGCGCACAGGCCAGCGCCGATACCACGCCGACCGGACCCGCGCCGACAATCACAATATGTTTCTTCTGCATTAATGCGCTCCAGCGGCAAAGTCTTGCATGATCTTGCTTTGCGCCACGCGCACGCGGCGATTCGGCGCAGGCGTATTGCGGCCCTTGCCGACAAAGCGCGGCACGCCGTCGGTGATCACCGCGGCCACGGCCGCAATGTCGCCGTTGCGCAATGCGTCCAGCGCCTCGGTCTTGGTGCCGCCGACGCAAGCGTCGAGGATGACGATGTCGGCGTCCTTGCCGACTTCCAGGAACCCGTTATTGAGTCCATACACGCGCGCGTTGTTGCCGGTCGCCGCGGCAATCGCCCACTCGACCGGCATATCGGTCAGGCTGGCCAGGTGAGTGATGGTGTACATCATGCCGAGCGGCATGATGCCGCTGCCGGTCGGGGTATCGGTGGCGATCAAGAAGCGGTCGAATTGATTCGCCGCGCGCACCATGTCGCCCAGCAGCAATGTAGTGCGCAAGTTACCGGCGGTGCAGACCTGCAGCGCGATCTGGCTGTCGTGCACCATGCGCGGGAAGTCTTCGTCCGGCATGGCGACCGGGCCGCCGTTGACGTGGAACGAGACGTGCGGATTCATGGCGATCAGATGATCGGCCCAGATGCCGGACGAACCGGGAATGGATGAGCCGCCGGTGTGAACGGTGGTGATCATGCCGTGCTTCTTGGCCCAGCCAATCGGCTCGACGTAGTCGTACGGTGTCTTCACTGCGCCGAAACCGGCTTTCGCCAGCCACACGCCCTTGGCCGCGATTTCTTCGAAATCCGATTCCTTCAGGCCCGGTTCGATGATGATCGAGCCGCCATGCACGCGCATGCCGCCCGGACGGTAATCCTGGAAGCACCGCTGCGCCGCGAGCGCCAGCGCCTTGACGCCTTCCGGGTCCTTCGGCCGTCCCGGCACGTGCACCTCGGAGGCGCTGATGCCGGTGGTCACGCCGCCATGCACATAGCTTTCCAGGAAACCGACGGTTTTCTGGCGCGGCGTGTAATCGCCGAACGTATTATGAATCTGTGAATCGATAAAGCCCGGGATCGCGGTAGCGCCGTCGGCGTCGATCACGACGTCGCACGCTGCCACTTCGGCGCTGGAGGCGGTGCCGATCGATGTGATGCGGCCGTTCTCGGTCAGGATCGTGTCGCCCGCAACATACGGTTCGCGCCAGTCACCGGTAACGATTGTTCCTAGATTAACGATTGCGACTTTCATGTTCATCCTTGGTTGGTGGCAAAGGTGGTAGAGAAGCTTGTGGCAAGGGGTGACAAATAAGCGATGAAATATCAGACCAGGCCGTCGACGCCCTTCATGTCTTCGAATTTCAAGCCGCCGACGCGCGCATTGATGCGGCCGCGATTGGCAACCGTGAAAATCAGCGCAATTTCATCGGCCATCGGTCCGTCCGGAATGCACAGCGTCATCGCATCGTAGTGCGAGCGCACGTACAGCGCATCCTTGGCTGCCAGCGGAACGTCGATCAGGCTACCGGGCGCGGCGACTTTGGTCACCGAAGGAATCCACGATTTGCCGCCGCCGATCGCAACCCGGATCGGGTCCGCGAACAGGCTCGACAGCAATGCATTGGCGTGTTCCTGCTCGCCGCCCATGCCAACTATACCGGCCTTGCCGTAGCTTTGTATTTCATAGTCTCCGAATGCCTCGACCAGGCGCTTGCCGAACATCGCGCCCAGCGCTTCGCTGGCGGCAATGCCTTCGGACAGATCGCCCCGATAGGCGCCGAAAAATGGATTTTTTGTGATGGCGACGATGGATACTTTACGCAAAGGAATGTCTACCTGCTGACCGGCCTCCTCCATTTTGTGGTCGACAAAGGTGAGCCATTTGCGAATAGTCAGGTTCATAAGTGCATCCTCGAGAGTGTTAATTAATGTACATGCCGCTGCCGTGTCGGAACGTCGGGCGGTTCTTTTTCAAATCCGGTTCATGTTTTTTTGATTATATTATTGTCATACAATATAAATCAATAAGAATTCTTTGGAATGTTGCGGATTTATCTGTCGGACTATGTATTGGCCCCGATTTTCCATAGCGGTTTCATAGCGGGAAGCCAAATTTCTTTATGTATGATTGTAATATGATGTGCAATTGCGAAAATTATTATCGTACAATCCCCGACGGGTAAAACGATTGATTTACAATGTTGCAATTAAGGAGTTTTGTCATGCAAGGTTCTGCGATCCTGTTTTCGGAAATGACCCCGGCCGCCGACTGGGAAGGCGAATTCAACAAGTGGTACGACGAGGAACACATTCCGGTGCGCATGGGCGCGGAAGGCTTTCTCAGCGGACAGCGTTATCGCGCCGACGGCGCGCCCGGCTATCTGGCAGTCTATGAGATGACCAGCCCTGCGGCGTTGAGTACACCCGCGTATCAAAAAATCAAGCAGCAGCCGAGCGACACAACCGCCTGGATGCTGAAAAACGTCGCCGGATTCACCCGTTATACCTGCGAGGAAATCAACTGCTTTACGAAGGACGGCAGCATGGGCGTCGACGCCCCGATCCTCTATGCGGTCTGGTTCACGGTGCCGCAAGACCGGCTGGCCGCGTTCGACGAGTGGTATAACAACGATCACGCGCCTTTGTTGATGGAATGCAAGGACTGGCAGATGGTGCGCCGTTTCAACGTGATTTCCGGCGAACCGGGCGCCTTCAACCGCCTGGCCCTGCATTATCTTTCCGACCTGAGCGCAATGGATTCGCCTGAACGAAAAAAAGCGCGCGAGACGCCATGGCGTGCGAAAATCGCTAGCGAAAGCTGGTTCAGCGGCACCTACACGATCTTCAACAAGCACGGCAATCGCCAAACAAAAACCTATTAAAAACCGATTAGGATGAACTGAGTGGACCTGACCATCACCCCGAGAACGGTGCAACTCGAAACCGTCAAGAAGTTGCGCGAAGCCATTATCAGCGGCCATTTCAGGGCCGGCGCGCGGCTGGTTGAAACCGAT
>JAQGNR010000275.1 GCA_028291765.1 Herbaspirillum sp. | reverse complement strand
CGATTAGCTCGCCCGTTCGAACTGAAAGAACTGAAGGAAGATGGCACGTTCAGCGGGTACGGCTCCGTTTTTGGAGTGCAGGATGACTATGACGATATTGTGGCGCCGGGCTGCTTCATAAAATCGCTTTTGGCCCACAAAGCCGCGAATGACATGCCGAAATTGCTTTGGCAGCATAACTCTGATGAGCCGATCGGCGTCTACACGTCGATGTCCGAAGACTCCTACGGCCTGAAGGTCGACGGCGCGTTGTGCCTGGATACCCAAAAGGGGCGCGAGGCTTACGCCCTTCTGAAAATGGGGGCGATCAAAGGCCTGTCCATCGGCTATTGCACCATCGCATACAACTACGACCAAAAAGCGGACGTTCGCACCTTGACCGAGGTCGATTTGTGGGAATGCAGCCTTGTCACGTTCCCGGCCTGCCGCGATGCGCAGGTTTCAGCCGTCAAATCCATCGAATTGATCGAGGAAATTACCGATTTCAAAGGCGCAGAAGCTTTCCTGAGAGAGTCTTGCAAGCTTTCGCGCCAAGAAGCAACCCTGTTTTTCTCAAGAGTGAAAAGTCTGACGCAGAGGGAGTCTGATCAAGACGCAGAAGCAAAGCGGGTTTTGGGATTGCTCGAGTACAGAAACACGATGTTCCTCACTCCATACCCAAGCAGCGAAAAGCAATAACAGCGAATAAGCAGCACTCCCCAACAAGCCGGCCTCGAGCCGGTTTTTTTACGTCCAAAGGAAATCAAAATCATGAAATCTGTGAAAATTATTTTTGCCCTCGTGGCAATTCTGGCTTTCGGCATTGCATATGCCGTTGAGCCTGCTTCCGCAACGCACTTTCTGCATCAGTTTGCGATGGCCGGCGGCGCCGGTGCCAGTCTGATGTTCGTCGGCGATACAACCGGCGACGTCCTGAAGGCTATCGAAGCCAGCAACAAGGCATTCGAGGAATTCAAAAAGACCAACGACGCCCGCATCGAAAAGATGGAAAAAGGTCAGCACGTACCCGATGACATGCAAGCCAAGATGAATGCCGTCTTTAAAGACATGTCCGATCAAAAAGCGATCATCGAAACGCTGGAAGCGAAACTGAAGCGTCCGCTCCTGGGTGGCGATGGCAAGCCGGTCGACGAACAAGCTGAAGAGCACAAAAAGGCATTCTCCGGCTATTTGCGCAAAGGCATCGAATACAGCAAGGACATCGAACAAAAAGCGCTGAACATTGGCGCCGGCGCTGACGGCGGCTTTGCCGTGCCGAAGGTCATCGACGGGATGATCGACGAATTGGCGGTCAACATCTCGCCGATTCGCTCAATCGCCCAGGTGCAGCAAATCAGCACGTCCGATTTTCACAAGCTGATCAACGTTCGCGGCACTTCTTCCGGCTGGGTTGGCGAAACCGCAGCACGGCCCGCGACAAATACGCCGCAGCTGGTCGACATCGCTCCTCCAATGGGCGAGCTCTATGCAAATCCGCAAGCCACCCAGCAAATGCTGGACGACGTATTTTTCAACGCCGAACAATGGCTTGCCGGCGAAATTGCAACCGAATTCGCGCGGGCGGAAGGTGCTGCACATTGCGCCGGCACCGGCGTCAACCAACCAAAAGGTATTTTCTCCTACGCCTCTGCAGCAACTGCTGACGCTACCCGCACATTCGGCACGATTGAGCATGTGGCTACCGGCGTGTCTGGCGGATTCAAGGTGCTGACATCGACTGTCAATCCTGTCGATGATCTGTTCAGCCTGGTCTCGAAAATGAAAGCGCTGTACCGGCCAGGCTCGCGTTGGTTGACCAACAAAGCGGTGTTGTTCACCATCATGGCGATGAAGGATTACCAAGGCCGTTACGTGTTCAGCCCGACTACCGCGCCAGGCATGGCTGACACGGTCCTGGGCTATCCGGTGACGGAAGCTGAGGACGTGCCTGCGTTGGCCGCCAGCAGCCTATCTTTGGCGTTCGGCAATTTCAAGCTCGCCTATCTGATCGTCGACCGCATCGGCACTCGCGTGATTCGCGATCCGTTCAGCAACAAGCCAAACATCGGCTTCTATACCACCAAGCGCACCGGTGGATCGTTGCTGAACAGCGAAGCCGTCAAGGTCATCAAGTTCATCTAATCCACGAACGCCAAAGGAAAGCCGCTTAATCAGCGGCTTTTTTTCATTCTCGAAAAGGAAAAATCATGAAAGATTTGCATGCTGTAGCCAAACAGGCGCGGGGTATCGATCCGATCGCCATTGGCGCAAACGCAACCAAAACCGGCCAGATTGTTGACACTGCAGGCTATGGCGGCGTGGAATTCCTCGCTTCATACGGCGCAGTCACCACCACAGGCACCATTGTCACCCTTGTGATGTTCGAAGGCGACGTCACCGGCACAATGACCAGCGTTGCAGACGCCGACATGCTGGGCACGGAATTGCTGGCAAGCCTGCCGGTACAAGCCACTGCGCGCACCTCCGGTGTTGGCAAAAACGTCGCCAAGCGCGTGGGCTATCGCGGTAACAAGCGTTATGTGCGTGTCGATGCCGTCGGCACCGGTACCACATCGGTCGGATGCGTTTCTGTAACGGCGCTTCTGCATTCGCCGAACATTGCGCCGCAATCCAATCCGTAATCTTCAGTCTGCTATTGAAGGCCGGCCATCCCGCCGGCCTATTTCTTGAGGAATTATGGATAACCCAAAGCACGTCGCAATCATCGGTATGGGTCCGTCGAGCAATCAGTACGTCCATATCTGCAAGACTCTCGGCGGCCGGCACAAATATGCCGATGAGACATGGGTAATCAATGCTCTGGGCGACATTCTGGCATGCGATCGCATATTCCATATGGACGACGTACGGATCCAGAAGATACGGACAGATGCCGCGCCGGAAAGCAATATCGCGGCTATGTTGGCGTGGCTGAAAACACATCCTGGTCCTGTCATCACCAGCCGCGCGCATCCGGATTATCCCGGGCTTGTCGAATTTCCGCTTGAAGAGGTAATCAACGACTGTCCGAACGGGTATTTCAACTCGACCGCGGCGTATGCCGTTGCGTATGCCATTTATATGGGCGTCGAAAAAATATCCTGTTTTGGCATGGATTTCACCTATCCAAATGCTCACGACGCCGAAAAAGGGCGTGCTTGCGTCGAGTTCTGGCTTGGTATCGCGGCAGAGCGTGGGATTCAGATCGTGGTGCCGAAAACAACCAGCCTTTTGGACGCAATGCACTCTCAAGCAGAGCGCTTCTATGGTTATGACTGCGTGGACCTGGACATCAAGCGCGTGGACAACAAAATCACCATCGGATTCACTGAAAAGGCGGAATTACCAACAGCGGATGCGATCGAGGAGAGCTATGATCACGCCGCGCACCCGAATGCGCTGGTTCGCGAAGCGCCTGAGTACGTCGCAGTCAAAAGAGCGCCAGAGGTCAAATAATGCCTGTCATTCAGCTTGTAGCGCCAACGGCAGAGCCGATTAGCGTAGCAGAGGCGATCGCCTGGGCGCAAATTGCTGTCGGCGATCAGATGCCGGCACCGGTTGCGCCTACTGTCGCGCTTGGTACCGGCGCGGGCAACGTCGACAACGGCGCGCACCGGTATCTGGTCAGGTTCATCACTGCTACCGGTGGAACGCAAGGTGGGGCGGTAAGCGCCGCGGTGACGGTGGCGGATAAAACGGTGAATGGCAAGGTGGCTGTTTCGGCCATTCCACTTGGTGATGCGACTGTGACGGCGCGCGAACTTTACCGGACGGCGGCCGGCGGCTTGACCTACATGCTGCTGGCGACAATCGCCGATAACTCGACGACGACCTATGCCGATAACATCGCCGACGCATCGCTTGGTGCTGGTGCGCCGGTCACGAATACGGCTGAAGATCCACTGCTGCGCATGCTGGTGATCGCCGCGCGCGAGGATGCGGAGCATATTTGCCGCCGCGCTTTCGTCACGCAGCAATGGAAGGCTGTTTTCGATCAGTTCCCGATGCCTGGTATGAATATCTCCAGTGCGAATTGGTACGGCCCGCAATGGGGGAATACCCCGGGCCCGCTATCGGTGACGCGGCCGGACGGCAAGACCGGATTTGAGATTTACCTGCCGTACCCGCCCCTGCAAACAGTGGACAGCATCAAATATATCGATGTCGACGGCGTGCAGCAAACACTGAGCCCATCGCAATACATTGTCGACCCGATCAGCGAGCCAGGCAGGATAACGCCAGCCTTCAACACGTCATGGCCATCGACGCGCAACCAGATCAACGCTGTTGAAGTGACTTTTACCTGCGGCTACGGCGCCGCCGCTGCGGTCCCGCAGAAAATAAAGCAGTGGATTGCACTTCGCGTTGCAACTCTATTTGCAAACAGGGAAGAGGTTGCAATCCTCGCGCGCGGCAAGGTTGAAGCCCTGCCGTTTGTCGACGGTTTGCTTGATAAATATAGATGCCTCGAATACTGATATGCCACATATCCGATCCGGCGACCTTCGCCATCGCATCACGATTCAATCGCGGTCTGACGCGCAAGATTCAAGCGGAGCGCAAGTGCTGACGTGGTTTGATTTTGCAGTCAATGTGCCTGCCGCAATTCGCCCACTTTCCAGCCGGGAGTTGGTAGCAGCGCAGGCAGTGCAATCAGAAACGTCACATGAAATCACGATTCGCTATCGGCCCGGTATTACCGCTGCCATGCGGGCCGTCTACAACGGGCGGTATTTCAATTTTTCTCGACCGCTTAACACGGAAGAGCGAAATATTGAGTTGGTTATCCCGGCGACGGAAGGTCTCAACGATGGCTGACCTGGAGAACGTCCAAGGCCTGCGCGAACTGCAGGAGGCAATGAAGCAATTGCCCGCCAATATCGCCAAGAACGTCCTGCGCGGCGCTGTGAATGCCGGCGCGACGGTCATCCGGAAAGAAGCGGCCGCGCGCGCTCCAGTCTATACCGGCGAAGTCAGCGAAGGGCATCCGCCGCCGGGCACCTTGAAACGTTCTCTGTACCAAAAGCAGATCCGGGAAAAGTCCAGCGCAGTACTTCAGACATTCTTTGTCGGCGTACGGCAGGGGAAAAGCGCAAAGAAATCGAAAAAGGGCTTGATAGACGCCTGGTACGTCCGGTTTGTCGAGTTCGGTACCGCAAAGATGTCCGCACGACCGTTCATGCGGCCGGCATTCGAGGCAAAGAAACAGGCAGCCGTCCAAGCGATCAAGGACTATCTGGAAAAGCGCATCCCTGATGAAGTCGAAATGGTACGGAAGAAATGACGATTTTCGAACAGCTGATCACGCTTATTTCTGTCAATACCGATGCAGGAATACGCATCTATCCATTGACGGCGCCGGATGGTGTGCAAAAGCCATATCTAACCTATCAGCGGATCGCATTCAATGATGAAAACGTTTTGTCCGGGAGTTCCGGGCTGACCAATACGCGCATGCAAATCGATGCCTACGCCGGGACTTATCTCGCGGCTGACGCACTGGCAAAACAGGTATCGGTACTGATGGCCGGATGGAGTGTGCAAAACGTATCAATCCAGTCGCAAGACCTTTATGAAGATGCAGTAAAGCTGTTCCGAGTCCAAACAGATTATTCGATCTGGCATTAATCACAATTTTTATTCACGTTTCAACCCGCCTTGCGCGGGTTTTTTTATTCCCGAAAGGATAAATCATGCCTTCATCCGCAATCTCCGCGCAAGGGTCTGTTGTCAGTATTGGCACCGGCACCGGCGGCGCGAAAACTATTTCCGGCGTTGCGCTCGGCTTCCCAAC
>JAQGNR010000228.1 GCA_028291765.1 Herbaspirillum sp. | reverse complement strand
AACCGCGCGACAGCATGCGTTTGAGGATGGTGCTGGTGATTCGGTTGGCGGTCCAGGCCAATGCTATGAGTAGAAGGATGGGAAGCGCTGCATGCAGTTCAATGCGCACCGTTACCCAGTCTATGATCGCGGCGATTTCTGGCGACATGGCTAGTTCTTTCACTCATCAAAGAAAAAGCAAAAGTGTAGCTGCGCCGGTCGTCTGGGCTATTCTGTTTAGATGAAATGTCTAACTAAATATAAGCGAAATAAAAACCGCTGCAACGGTCACCCGTTGCAGCGGTTTTTTTCTTCACTTTTTTTCAGTTATTTACTGAACGCTGTTTCTAAATTCTCTGCAGCGTAAATATCAACGTCTTTCGTTTCCTTGACGAACAACATACCGATAACGAATGTCGCCAGTGCAATGACGATTGGATACCAGAGACCGTAATAAATATCGCCCTTGTACGCTACCAGAGCGAAAGCGGTGGTCGGCAGCAGACCGCCGAACCAGCCGTTACCGATGTGATAAGGCATGGACATCGATGTGTAGCGAATGCGAGTTGGGAACATTTCCACCAGCATTGCAGCAATCGGGCCATATACCATCGTTACGTAGAGCACCAAGATGAATAACAGTAGCAGCACCATCGGCTTGTTCATCTGTGCGGGATCGGCCTTGCTTGGATAACCTGCGCCCTTGATGTCGCCAGACAGTTCTGTCGAGAAAGCCTTGTCCTTGGCGGCTGCATCTTCTTTCGACAGACCCTCGGCATCGTAGGATGTCAGGGTTTTGTCGCCGATTTTCACGGTTGCTACCGAGCCGGGTGCGCCAGCCACATTTTCATAATTGACGGAAGCAGCAGATAGTTTCGCCTTGGCGATATCGCAGGAAGAGGTGAATTTCTTGGTACCGGTTGGATTGAACTGGAATTTGCAGGTTGCAGGATCGGCGGTGACGATGACCGGGGCGTTCTGTAATGCGGTTTCCAGTGCCGGATTAGCGTAATGCGTCAAACCTTGGAAGATCGGGAAATACGTCAGTGCGGCAATCAGGCAGCCGGCCATGATGATGGGTTTGCGGCCGATCCTGTCCGAAAGCGTACCGAAGATCACAAAGAACGGGGTACCGATCAGCAATGCCAATGCGATCAGGATATTGGCAGTCGGACCGTCGACCTTGAGCGACTGGGTCAGGAAGAACAGCGCATAAAATTGGCCGGCGTACCAGACGACTGCTTGACCTGCGGTAAGGCCGATCAGCGCCAGAATCACCAGTTTCAGGTTTTTCCATCGGCCGAAGGCTTCGGTCAGCGGCGCTTTGGAGGTTTTTCCTTCCGCCTTCATTTTGGCGAAAGCAGGCGATTCGTTCATCGACAACCGGATCCAGACCGAGATTGCCAACAGGATGACGGATGCCAGGAATGGAATGCGCCAGCCCCAATCGGCAAATGCCTCTTCGCCGATCGATGTGCGCACGCCCAGAATAATCAGCAGCGATAGAAACAGGCCCAAAGTCGCCGTGGTCTGAATCCAGGAAGTGAAGGCGCCGCGTTTATCGTGCGGCGCATGTTCGGCGACATAAGTCGCCGCGCCGCCATACTCGCCACCCAGCGCCAGACCTTGCAGGATCCGCAGGGTAATCAGGAGAACCGGCGCAGCAAGCCCGATCGAGTTGTAATTCGGCAGTATGCCGACAATGAAGGTGGAGGAGCCCATGATGACGATGGTGATCAGGAACGTGTATTTCCGTCCGATCATGTCGCCGAGGCGGCCGAACACCAGTGCGCCGAACGGACGCACGATAAAACCGGCAGCAAATGCCAGGAGCGCAAAAATGAAGGCGGTGTTTGGATCGGTGCCGGCAAAAAACTGTTTTGCGATGATCGCCGCGAGCGAACCGTATAGATAAAAATCGTACCATTCGAACACGGTACCCAGGGAGGAAGCAAATATGACTTTGCGTTCTTCGGGCGTTAAGCCGCGTGCAGTCCGCGGCGGCGTGTTCAGTGTTGTGGCTATGGTCATGCTGTGTCTCCTGGATTAATTATTTTTTTAATTTTATGGTTACGTTACATGAACGGCAGGCTGGTGCGGCTGTGGCCGGCTGTTTATCCCAAAGCGGAGTGTGCAACCTTAAACTTACGCGATACTTGCTTGAAACTTACGGAAACTTACGGCGATATGATGGGGAATGGGGCGTTTGGAATGGAAATTATGTGTCTATGATTGGGGACTTTCGCTTATCACGACAGCTTGATAGGGTATTTTGCCGGCCGACACCTCACAACCAGGGCCGATCCTTGATCCTGCTTTGTTCGAACGCCTTGATTTCGCTCGCATGCAACAAGGTGGCTCCCACCTCGTCGATACCTTCCAGCAGGTTCTTGCGTAGCGTCGACGATATCCCGAACGGCAGGTGCTCCCCCTCAGGCGTCGTAACAATACATTGCTCCAGGTCGACCACAAGACGATAGCCGGGTGTCGCAGCAACGTGACGCTGCAGTTTTTCAACCTGCAGCTCCTCCAGCACAACGGGAAGCAAGCCGTTCTTGCAACAGTTATTGAAAAATATGTCGGCAAAACCGACGGCAATCAATACCCGGAAACCATACTGATACAGCGACCAGGGCGCATGTTCGCGCGAACTGCCGCAACCAAAATTTTTTCCGCTCAGCAGGATCGATGCATCGGCATAGCGCGCTTCGTTGAGGACAAATTCGGGATTGAGCGTTCGCTCTTCCGGCGGCTTGCCGTAATGCCCTTCATCCAGATAGCGCCACTCGTCGAAAACATAAGGTCCAAAACCTGTTCGCGCAATCGATTTCATGAACTGCTTTGGAATGATCGCATCGGTATCGATATTGTCCCGTTCAAGCGGAACAACGAGCCCGGCATGTTGCACAAAAGGATTCATCGGGTTTTCTTTTCACTTTGCATTATTGTGCGGACATCGGCGAAATGCCCGGCAAGCGCCGCTGCGGCGGCCATCGCCGGGCTAAGCAGGTGCGACCTGCCGCCGGCGCCTTGCCGGCCTTCGAAATTGCGGTTCGATGTAGAAGCCACGCGTTCACCCGGTTCCAGCCGATCCGCATTCATCGCCAGGCACATCGAGCATCCTGCTTCGCGCCACTCGAATCCCGCGGCGAGAAAAATTTCATGTAAACCTTCTTGTTCGGCCTGCCGCTTGACTGCCCCTGAGCCAGGCACGACTAGCGCCAGCTTGATGTTGGGCGCAATACGTCCGCCCATGGCGCCCAAGACTTCAGCCGCAGCTCGCAGGTCCTCGATGCGGCCGTTGGTGCAGGAGCCGATGAAAACCTTGTCCAGCATGATCGATTGCATCGGCATCCCCGGCGCCAGGTCCATATATGCCAGCGCGCCGATATGGGACGCACGCCGTCTGCGATCCTCGATGAACTGCGGGTCCGGAACGTGTCCGGTGATGTCCGTTACCATTTCGGGTGATGTTCCCCACGTAACCTGAGGGGCAAGATCGGTCACGTCAATCTGGATTTCGGCATCGAAGACAGCATCGCCATCGGAGTGCAATGTCGCCCATTCGGCGTTAGCGCGCTCCCAATCGGCTCCTTTGGGCGCATGCGGGCGATGCCGGCAATATTCCAGCGTGGTCTCATCCACAGCAATCAGTCCGGCGCGCGCTCCGGCCTCAATTGACATGTTGCACAATGTCATGCGCCCCTCCATCGACAGGCCAACGACCACCGGACCGGCGAATTCAATTGCATGACCGGTCGCGCCACCGGAGCCGATACGCCCGATGATCGCCAGCGCCACATCCTTGGCAGTGCAACCGGATGGCAACACCCCCTCGACCGTGATGCGCATGCTCTTGCTGCGACGCGTGAGCAGGGTCTGCGTGCTGAGAACGTGTTCGATCTCTGAGGTGCCGATCCCGAACGCCAGCGTACCCAGCGCACCGTGAGTACTGGTATGGGAATCACCACAGACAATGGTCATCCCGGGCAGGGTACTGCCGATCTCCGGTGCAACCACATGGACGATACCCTGCTGCGGATCGTTCATGCCGAAGTGCACGATACCGGCGGCGGCGGTATTGATCCGCAAGGCTTCCACCTGGATGCTGGAGGTCGCATCGGAAATACCTGCGGAACGGTCGGTCGTGGGTACATTGTGGTCCGCCACTGCGAGGTTCGCTTGCGAACGCCATACTGCACGGTGCTCGAGGAGCATCGATTCGAAAGCCTGCGGGCTGGTCACTTCATTAACCAGGTGGCGGTCGATGTAGAGTAGTGCGGCGCCGTCCGCTTCGATGTGCACTACGTGCGCATCGAAAATCTTGTCATACAGTGTAAAACCCACGACTTTCTCCTGATAGTGAGGGAGCCTGATTAGCCTGCCATCGGTTTATCCTCGGGAAGGCCGATTCCCTTGGTTTCGGGCAGGAACCATGGCAGCACCATGCCAATCAAGTAAACCGATCCGAACACCAATGCCGCGTGCGATACGCCACCGAACGATTTGATCATCGATCCCGAAAGAATCGGAAAAACCCAAGCAATCAGGCGCGCCGAATTAAACACGAAACTGATTGCGGTGGAACGGACCGATGCATTGAACAGTTCAGCCGGATAAATCGCCAGCCAGGCAAAGGTGCAACCCAGAGTAAAAAAGCCATTGATGGCCGAAATCGTGAGCATTCCCTCTACCGAACTTACCCATCCGTAGGTCAATACGGTCGTCGCCAGCGAGCCGGCAAAGCTCATAAACAGAAACCAACGCCGGCCCATGCCGTCAATCAGGAAACCGGATGCCATGTAGGCGACAATCGCACCTATTGTGTACACAATCGAGACCAGGGAAATCCAATGGCTGGCATTGGCGACATGCTGTGTGGCCGCCAGTTCGGCCGTACGCGCCGGCAACCAACTCGAAACAGCCCACCAGCCGACGATGGTGACGATCGACAGTATTGTGGCCAGGACGATGCGGCGCACCGCCTCACGTTGGCTGAAAACCTGCTTCAAAGTGAAAGGGCGTTTGTCTGATGTTGCGGCATTGCTGGCGCCGGTTGCGCTCCATTGCTTGTTGCGCACGGCTTCCTGCCATTGCTCGGATTCGTTAACCCCGCGGCGGATATAAAGAACAAAAAATGCCGGGATTGCGCCAACCACGAACATCAGGCGCCAGTTGTCGGCGCCAAACGGATTGAATACCGACAAGGCATACCAGATCAAGGCCGCGATCAGTGTGCCCCAGCCGAATCCCGATTGCAGAAATCCTGCACCCTTGGCGCGTGCTTCCTTCGGCCAAGTCTCTGCCACCAGAGAAATGCCGGTGCTCCATTCGCTGCCCATCGCCAGACCCGTCAGGAAACGCAGCACGCACAAGTAAACCAGGCCATTGGAAAATGCCGTGCATCCGGTCAAGAGGGCATACAACAGGACCGACCACATCATCATCGGCTTGCGTCCCACATAGTCTGCCAGCACGCCGCCGATCAGGCCGCCGATGCCCCAACCGAGTAGGGTGATGCCGATCACCATGCCGGCGTATAGCGGCAGCGAATCCGCCTGAGCTGGCGTCAAGACCGAATGCATCAGCGCCGGCAAGACCATGATCAACGCCAGCGCTTCATAGCCGTCGAAGATCCACCCGAGAAACGCGCCGTTGAGCGTACGCCAGTGTTTTGCGGTCAGGTTGGCGTACCACGCCTGCGGCCGTGCAGCACGCAAGGCCGATTGCGGGACGTATTGATCCAAAGCGTCATTCATGGGTGAATCTCCTGTTTTATAATATAATTTGCCGGAAGCAACCTAGGCCAGCCGACCTGAGTCACAGCGCGGCCCGGAGACCACGTTCTATTCTTAGCGTTACGCGGACGACAGCGCGCGAAGATACCCTGCCTTCCAAATGCAGAAATAGTAATATCGAGATATTCACAGGACAACCGTTTTCTCACGAACACAGCCATCGTGGTTGGCGATAGCGGAGACAGCAAAATCACCGGACCACTCATGCGCATCGATATCGAATCCCTTCGGGTTTTCGCGGCTGTTGTCGAAGCAGGTAGCATCGCAGCCGCTTCGCAAGTGCTGCATCTGGCGGCCTCTGCGGCCAGCAAGCGAATTTCCGATCTTGAGCGCGATGCCGGCACGCCTCTTTTTTATCGCCACAGCCGGGGTGTACGGCCAACGCCGGCAGGGCAGGCCCTCTATCGCCGCGCCAGGCAGATCTTCGAGCAATTCAGACAAATCGATACTGAGCTGAGCGAATATACCGGTGGCGTGCGTGGGCATGTCCGCTTGTCGGTGACATATACGGCAATGGTTCATTACCTCCCCGAAGACCTGCGTCAATTCACGGCCACCAATCCCGAGATCAAGATCGAGATGATCGAAAAACCCAGCGATACCGTCGTCAGGATGGTGGAAAACGGCGTGGTCGATTTCGGCATCTGCGCCACCGTAGACGCATCCTTGCGGTTAACGCTGTTGCCGTATCGTATGGATCGGTTGTTCTTGGTCGTGCCGGTGGACCATCCCTATGCCACCCGCGATAGCATCCGCTTCGAACAAACGTTGGATCTCGATTATGTGGGCATGCAAGAGGGCGCGTCGATTCACACGCTTTGCACGCAGGCGGCCGAAGCGGTCGGACGGCGCATGAAACTCAGAATCCAAGTCACAAACTTCGAAGCCGTCCGCAACATGGTCGCGGCAGGACTAGGCATCGGCGTCCTTCCGGAAATCGGCATTCCGCCACATGAAGAGGGACGCCTGGCGAAGGTTTATCTCGATGAACCCTGGGCCAATCGGCCCTTGCAAATCGTCTGCCGAGACCTGGAAGGAATGGCCATGCCCGCGCGCCTGATGGTCGATCGCCTGACACGCGCGGAATTTTCCTGAGCATTTGGAATCCTCCTTTTAATCAGTGTTTGAACCAAGAGAGTCAACAAGGCCCAATCAATGAACTTTTTTGCACCCCCATCTTTCCCTGCCTTACAGATTTCCACCTTATGACTAATTCCATACCGACGGCGTCCAAGCTGTCTTTTTCCGCAATTTTCCCCAAGGGCAATCCATTTCTCGAAAGCCTAGGCGTCGAATTCGTGCACGCCGGCGGCGGCAGTTCCGAACTGGCGCTGACGCTGCGTCCCGAACATATGAACAGCTGGCATGTCACGCATGGCGGCATATCGATGACCTTGATCGATGTCGCAATGGCGTTGGCGGGGCGCACGCTATCGCCGGATATGCCGTCCTGCGTCACGGTCGATATGAGTACGCAGTTTCTTCAGCCGGGCGGTACGCCGGGCGACCGGCTGGTCGTGCTCGGGAAATCATTCCACCGCTCCAGCACCATGTGTTTTTGTGAAGCCGAGGTCTGGAATGGCAAGAAGCTGGTCGCGCGCGGCACAGGTACTTTCAAATATTTGAAGCGGCTTGAGAGCGGTGGCCGGTTAACCGGGCGCAGCCGTGGCGACGATGCCTGAGATGCGCTATGAGGTGGTTGTCGGCCACTGGGATACCTTGGCAAGGGATGCCACTGCGGTAAGGCGCGAGGTCTTTGTGCTGGAACAGCAAGTTCCGGAAGCGTTGGAAATCGATGAGATGGATGCGCATTGCGTGCATGCGGTTGCTTACGATAGCGCGGGTGTCGCTATCGCCACCGGCCGTCTATTGCCCAATGCGCGCATCGGCCGCATGGCGGTACGCAAGTCGGCGCGTGGCAGCGGTGTCGGCAGTGCGTTACTGGCGCGGCTGATGCTGACGGCGCAACAGCGCGGCCAGGCTGAAGTTGTGCTGCATGCGCAAATACACGCTGAACCTTTTTATCTGAGTCACGGTTTTGTCCGTGAAGGCGCGGAATATATGGAAGCGGGTATTGCGCATGTGGTGATGCGGTATCGTTTTAAAGAATCATGAAATCGCAGTCTAATACTTTAGCCTTGAGTTCAAGGGCTCTGATTTTTGCAAAATCTTCCGTGCCGTACGGTACTTGATAAAGATCTTCGAGCACTTGTTCAATGGCATTGCAGGCTGCCGTATGATCGTTCGCTGCCATTGCAGGTGCGGCGATGGTTGTCAGTCCGACGAATAGTCCGATGGCGAGAGCGCCGCTTGTGATTTTGCGTTGTATTGTTTGCATGAATTCTCCTGAGTCCTGAGTGGTGGCGCAAAAAGCCAAAAAATTCGACGTTCTCGATTTTCGATCGAGGTCGACTCAGGAGAATCTTACTAATTGATGAATTATTGAACTGTAGAAGTGATCAGGCTGTATGCCGTAGTTTTTTTAATCGGGTCTTATTTCTCGACAGCTGTATTTTTCAATCCGCAGCGCCCCTGCACCGGCCGCATATCCTGGAGCGGCGTCTGCAACGGTATGGTTGCCGGATCGATCAGCAATTCTGTCAACGTTGCATTGCCGTCGCCGGTCATCCGGACCAGCGTCGAGTTGCGGGTGCCGTAACCGGGCGAGCTGATGAAGACGGGGGAAAGCTCACGCTCGCGCTGGATGCCGACTCCGGTTTCCGGCAGGCGGCAGTCGCTGGCGCGGGTGGTATCGGACAGCATGTCGAAATAAGCTTCTGCCGGCGCGCCCTGGCACAGCAGACTGCAGAATTGCGCCTTGGCGCGGGTTACTTTGGGCCAGGGCGTATCGAGTAATGCATTCGATAATCCATAGATGCCGGGCACAAGCGGCTGGCCGTTGCGCGGGTCGCCGTCGGCTTTATTGGAATACCAGTGCAGGCGATCCTTGTCGCCGACCAGCAGATTAAAACCGTTATAGCCGGCAGCCCGATCCGCCAACTGTTTCAGATAGTCTTCCGGCGCGGCATCGCTGGACAGATAGTCCGCCACCAGATTGCCGCGCGTGGGCACATCCAGCCGGCGTTCACTGGGTGCACGCACATTGGTCACCGCGGCGAAACGTCCTTCGCGTGTGATCCCGAGCCAGGTGCCGCCGCCTTGCAAGACGCGTCCGGCAAAGATATTCGGATGGTCAGCCCACCAACCGGCAGGGCTGGCGGGGCGATCGTAGAACTCGTCCCGATTGGCGGCCGCCATCAGTGGCAGGCCGGGCACCACCTGCCAGCAAAAGACGATCAGACACATGGCGTGCAGTCCAGGAAATATTCAATATGGCGGGTCCCATCGATCAGTGCGGCGTAAGCGGCAAGGTCGAAAGCGCGCTGCAATGCATTTTCAAAATCGTCCGGTACTGCCAGATAAACTTCCATCCAGGTATCGAACGCCTCGGCAGTGGTCGCGGTAGCAGGTGAATTCGTGGTTTGCGGCGGCCGCCGTTTCAATGCGATAGCAATATTGTGCTTGCGGCGCAGATCGGCTTGCATTGCATTGACTTGAGTTTGTAGTTGTTGTGCCTGCGCACGCGGCGCCCGGTAATAGATGTACAGATCCATGCCTTACTCCGAAGCGGCCAGTTCGGCCAGTGAATAAGGTAGGGGATGGAAGTGCAGCACCGGGCCTGTCGCGGAGCCTGCGTGCACGCTGCCGGCTTCGGGCGCCGCCAGCTTGATTTCCGTCAGGCAACTGATGCGGTCGCTACCGTCGGTTTCCGCGTTGACGATTGTGCCGCAAGGCTGTTCCGGGTCCGCGCTGGAAAAAATCTCGACGCCTGGCTGGATCGCCGCTGCAGCGGCGCCGCTGACGTTCTCAATCGTCGCCAGCATCATGCGGCGTTTCAGCTTGCCCAGATATTGGCTGCGCGCGACGATTTCCTGTCCTGGATAACAGCCTTTCTTGAAATTAACGCCACCGATCAATTCGAAATTGATCATTTGTGGAACGAATTTTTCTTGTGTCGCCGCGGTGATCTGCGGCACGCCGGCCTGGATGTCGCCCAGCCTCCAGGCGGCCTCGTCGGCGGCTGCCAGCACGGTGCGCAAACGCGGCCATGCATCGATCGCCGCGGCGTTGGCGACGATCCATTGGTAACGCGCTACGCCATCGGCGCCATTAGCCAGGCGCATCAACGTGCCTGAGGGATTGTCGATTTTGGCATAGGGTTGCGCAGGCAATTGCGGGAACCAGGCTTGCAGCGCCGCAGCGGCCTGGTCGCCGGTCAGACCCAGTATGGCTTGCTGTTGGCTAGCATCCTGCACTTTGACTTTGGCGCGCAACACAAACATTTGCAGCCGTTTCTGAATTGCCGGCAACAGTGCGTGCGGCAAGAGCAGCATAATGGCATCGTTGCTTTTCCAGATCAGCATGGTCGCCAGCAAACGGCCTTTCGGCGAACAGTAACCGGCCAGACGGACCTCGCCAGTGTCCAGATGCTCAACATCATTGGTCAATTGGTTGTGCAAAAAAGTGGCGGCTTCCTCGCCGCTGAACGCGAGCAATCCCAGGCTGGTCAGCGGTGCAACAAAATCCTTGGGGTTTGCGCCTGCGGCCGAAGGCGTCGCCTGCTGCTGCACAAAGGCAGTCCACTCATTGGGGGACAGGGTCGATTCAGTCATAAATTAGGCTACTTTCCGATTCAGCGATTATCATTAGTGCCTTGATTATAAAGATGTCACAAAAAAGCGTTAGATTGCGCTCAAATTTCCCGCATGAAAAAATTATTCACTCTTATGCTGGTGCTATGCATTGCTGCCGGTTGCGGCCTGGCTTATTGGGCCAAGCTGCCGATTATGGCGGCGCAGCAGGCATCGCAGGCGGCGCCGATGCCATTTACCATCGAGGCCGGCAGCAGCCTGACCGGTTCGTCCGAGCAGATCGCGGCAGCCGGTATTCCGCTCAATCCCTTGTTGTTCTCCTTATTGGCCCGGATGGTCAACAAAGGCGGTCAGATCAAGGCCGGCAGTTACGAACTCAAAGCAGGTACATCGCCGTTGCGATTGCTCAATCAATTGGTGCGCGGCGAATTTGCGCAAGCGTCGCTGACCATTATCGAAGGCTGGAACTTCAAGCAGATGCGCGCTGCGATTGCTGCCAATCCGGGACTCAAGCACGATACGGCCGCGCTGTCGGATGCCGAATTGCTGGCTAAAATCACCAGCAATTATATTAGGCCTGAAGGCCTGTTCTTCCCCGATACGTATTTGTTTGCAAAAGGCGCCAGCGATTTGCAGGTCTACAGACAGGCGCATGCAGTGCTGATCAAAAAACTGAATGCGGCCTGGGACAAGCGCGATCCGTCGCTGCCGTATAGTACGCCCTATGATGCGTTGATCATGGCATCCATCGTCGAAAAGGAAACCGGGCAGAAAGCCGAGCGCGGCCTGATTGCCGGCGTATTCGTCAACCGGCTCAGGCAGGGTATGCCGCTGCAAACCGATCCAACCGTTATTTACGACATGGGTGATCGCTACCATGGCGTCATTCACAAATCCGATCTGTTGGCCGACACTGCGCACAATACCTATACGCGGCGCGGTTTGCCGCCGACGCCGATTGCGCTGCCGGGAGCGGCTGCGCTGGAGGCTGCACTGGCGCCGGAGAGCACCGACGCGGTATATTTTGTCGCACGCGGTGACGGCAGCAGTGCATTTTCCAATAATCTGATCGATCACAACCGTGCCGTGAACCAGTATCAACGCGTCAATCAACGAACCGATCAAGAAATTAATCAACAAATCAAGCAACGGCAGCGCCAATGACCATGAACGATAACAGCAATGCCGGCAGCAAAACGTCCGCGGCCCGATTCATCACTTTCGAAGGTATCGACGGCGCCGGAAAATCGACCCATATTCCTTTCGTTGCATCTTTATTGCGCGAGCGCGGCCTGACGGTGGTTACTACGCGCGAACCCGGCGGTACTGCGCTGGGCGAAAGCTTGCGGGATTTATTGCTGCATCAAGATATGCATATCGAGACCGAGGCCTTATTGATGTTTGCCGGCAGGCGCGAACATCTGGCGCAAGTGATCGAGCCGGCGCTGGCGCGCGGCGAATGGGTAATTTCGGATCGCTTCACCGATGCCAGTTTTGCGTATCAGGGAGGCGGCCGCCATCTGGCACGGGCCAAACTGGAAGCATTGGAGCAATGGGTGCATCCGCATTTGCAACCGGATCTGACGCTGTTGTTCGATGTGCCGCTGGAAGTGGCGCGCGCGCGTCTGGATGCCGAGCGCACGCCGGATAAATTCGAACAGGAAAAAACCGATTTCTTTGCCGCCACGCGGGCTGAATATCTGCGTCGCGCAGCGCAGTTTCCCGAACGTTTCCGAGTGATCGATTCGAGCCGGCCGATTGCCGCGATCGAGGAAGAGTTGCGCGCGATTCTGGCGGCTGCCTTGAGCAAAGCGGTCCGGCGTCCATGAACGGTATGAGCGATTCTCTCTACCCTTGGCAACGCGAAAGCTGGCAGCAATTGCAGCAATTGCGCGTGCGTTTGCCGCATGCCATTTTGCTGTACGGCGCGGAGGGCATCGGCAAAACGCATTTCGCCGAGGCATTTGCCCAATCGCTGCTATGCGAAACGCCGCAGCCGGATGGGCATGCCTGCGGATCATGCATAGCGTGCGGCTGGTTTGTGCAGCATAACCATCCCGATTTCCGGCGGGTGCGGCCGGAAGCGCTGGATGACGAAGCCGGCGTCGATGCCGACGCTGAGGAAAAGAAGACTGCCAAGGCCAGCAAAACACCTTCCAAAGAAATCAAGATCGATCAGATCCGGGCTTTGGCCGATTTCATGAATGTCTCGACCCATCGCTCCGGCATGCGCGTAGTGGTGCTGTATCCGGCTGAAGCGCTGAATAATGCCTCGGCCAATGCGCTGTTGAAAACACTGGAAGAGCCGCCGCCGAATACCATTTTTCTGCTGGTCTGTAATCGGCTCGATCGCTTGCTGCCGACTATCTTGTCGCGTTGCCGTAAATTTGCCTTGGCGCTGCCGTCGCAAGCCGAAGCGCTGCACTGGCTGAAGCAACAAAAGTTCGACGATGCCGATGTCTGGCTGGCGGAGCAGGGCGGTGCGCCCTTGGCGGCGTTGGAGGCGGCGCATGCGGAAGGGCGCGAAATGCTCGATGAATTGCTGGCGTTCCTGAGTGCGCCATCGGTCGAGCGCGCACTCAAGACGGCCGATCGCATGCAAAAAACGCCGGTAGTGCAGTCGGTCGGCTGGACGCAACGCTGGCTGTACGATTTATTGTCTTCGCAGATGGCATCGACCGTGCGTTATTATCCGCGCCGCAAACGCGAGTTGACGGCGTTGGCCGGCAAGCTGGAAACGCAGTCGCTGCTGGCGGCAATGAAGCAGATTAACGAGCGGCGCGCGATTGCGGAGCATCCGTTATCGGCCAAGTTATTTATCGAAGATATGTTGTTGGCTTACGCCGCCTTATTCTGATTCGCATGACATCGATCTACTCACATCGCGATGCGACGCCATCGGACCTTCCCGTCATCGTCGATATTTACAATACGACGATCGCTTCGCGCGCAGTCACGGCCGATACCGAACCGGTATCGGTGGCCTCGCGTCAACACTGGTTCGCAGAACATTCGCCGCAACACCGGCCGTTGTGGGTGGTCGAGCGTGAAGGCAAGGTCATCGGATGGTTGTCGTATTCGGATTTTTACGGACGGCCCGCTTATGCTGCTACCGCGGAGCTCTCGATTTATATTCATCCATCGGCGCGCGGACAGGGCTTGGGGCGTTATTTCCTGACGCAGGCAGTAGGGCGTGCAGCCGATTACGGCATCCATACCTTGCTCGGCTTTATATTTGCCCATAATCTGCCAAGTCAGAGGCTATTTGAAGCGTTCGGTTTCGCGCGCTGGGGTCATCTGCCCGATGTGGCGGTGCTCGATGGCGTGGAACGGGACCTGCTGATTCTGGGTAAACGGGTGAATTGACGGTAGCGCACCGCGCTTTTACAAATATGCGTACTGTATTACTCTTAATTCATCGTCGGCGACGCGGGACGCCGGATCTATGGCGATTGGCCGGGTTTGACGCCTGCGGCCTTGAATGAAGGCCGGGATTTGGCTATCACCACGGATTTCCGGGCTGTACTGGCAGTGTTGGCGCAGCAACATATGCGCCTCAATGACGCAGCGCTGCAACAATTATTTCCCGGCTTCAAAATGGGGCCAGCGCCGAATATTCTGCTGTGATAGGCCAAATAGCTTCATTCCCACTTATGCCTATTGAGGAAATGCGTTCTAATTGATTCGCAACGGCCGGGGTTTTGGCGCAACGATCCGATTTGCGTATAGAATATCGGACTTTAGCGCGAGAGGACGTGGTGCGGCGGCAACAACGTAGCGCCGTAGCGGATAGCCGGTTCACGTCCGGTTCACGTCCTTGTTGTACCACCGAATTCTTTAATTTTTTGGACGAGTCACATGGCAACAGCAGTTGAAACCCTGAGCAAACTTGAGCGCCGCATTACGCTTACTTTCCCAATGTCCGAAGTGCAGGCGGAAGTAGAAAAACGCCTGAAAGTGCGCGCCCGCACTGTCAAGGCGCCGGGTTTCCGTACTGGTAAAGTGCCGATGAAAATGGTCGCTGCCCAATATGGCTATCAAGTCGAATCCGAAGTCCTGAACGACAAAATCGGCCAAAGCTTCACCGATGCCGTCACGCAAGGCAATCTGCGCGTGGCCGGTTATCCGAACATTCAACCGAAAACCAACGATGGCGCCGCAGAAGGCATCGTCACCTTCGATGCGACGTTTGAAGTGTATCCGGACGTTGTGATCGGCGATCTGTCCGGCGTTGAAGTCGAAAAAACCAAATCGGCCGTATCCGATACCGAAATCGACAAAACCATCGATATCCTGCGCAAGCAACGCGTGCATTATCACGTCAAGGGCGAGCAAAGCGATCATGGCGATGGCGGCAGCGATACGGCAGCCAAGAACGGCGATCGCGTGACGATCGATTTCGTCGGCAAGATCGACGGCGTTGAATTTCAGGGCGGCAAGGCCGATAACTATCCGTTCGTATTGGGCGAAGGCCGCATGCTGCCTGAGTTCGAAGCGGCCGTGGTCGGTTTGACCGTAGGCCAAGCGAAGACTTTCCCGCTGCCGTTTCCTGCCGATTACCATGGCAAGGACGTCGCCGGAAAAACGGCCGAATTTACGATTACATTGAAGCAGATCGAATGGCCGCATATGCCTGAAGTCGATGCTGAATTCGCCAAATCGCTGGGTATCGAAGACGGCGATCTGAGCAAAATGCGCGAAGACATCAAAAAGAATCTGGAACGCGAAGTCAGCACACGCGTCAAGGCCAAGACCAAAGACAGCGTCATGGATGCGCTGATCAAAATCAGCGAACTGGAAGTGCCGAAGGCGCTGATCGATCAAGACGTCGAGCGGCTGGCTGAAATGACCCGTCAGGATATGACGCAGCGCGGCATGAATCCGAAGGAAGTCGAATTGCCAAAGGAATTGTTCAAGGCGCAGGCGGAACGCCGTGTCCGTCTGGGCTTGATCCTGGCCGAAGTAGTCAAAGTCAATAAGCTGGAAGCGACACCGGAGCAAGTCAAGGCGCAAGTCGAAGACTTTGCACAAAGTTATGAAGATCCACAGCAAGTACTGAAATATTATTTCAGCGACCGTAGCCGTCTGGCTGAAGTCGAAGCTCTTGTTTTGGAAGAAAACGTCGTCAACTACGTTCTGGGCAAATCCAAGGTCACCGAAAAATCGTTGGCATTTGATGAGCTGATGGGCAATAACGCCCAAGCATAAGCTGCATTGACGGCATAAGGAAAGTAAATGACAGGCTTGATACGACACTCTGCGTTGGATACTGACATGCTCGGCCTGGTGCCGATGGTGGTTGAGCAAAGCGGCCGCGGCGAACGTGCTTACGATATTTATTCGCGCCTGTTGAAGGAACGCGTGATTTTCCTGGTGGGCCCTGTCAACGACATGAGCGCAAACCTGATTGTGGCGCAGATGTTGTTCCTGGAAAGCGAAAATCCGGACAAGGACATCTCCTTGTACATCAATTCGCCGGGCGGGTCGGTTTCTGCCGGCATGGCGATTTTCGACACCATGCAATTCATCAAGCCCGATGTCTCGACCTTATGTACCGGTCTGGCTGCGTCGATGGGGGCATTTTTGTTGGCTGCAGGCGCCAAAGGCAAACGCTTCTCGCTGCCGAATTCCCGCATCATGATTCACCAACCGCTGGGCGGCGCGCAAGGACAGGCCTCCGATATCGAAATTCAGGCCCGTGAAATCCTTTATTTACGCGAACGCTTGAACGCAATTCTGGCGGAAAAGACCGGTCGTTCGATCGATCAGATCAGCAAGGATACGGACCGCGATAATTTCATGTCGGCCGATGCTGCCGCAGAGTATGGGCTGATCGACAAAGTGTTGACCAACCGCGAGTAATCGCAAAAAGACACAAAGCATCCGAAATGCCCGAACGTGAATGCCCGAACGTGACGAGTTTGGGCATTTCTTTTTGGATACACTTTTGCGCTATCGATGGGTCGAATATCTTATACTGCGCTAGTGCTGTATTAGTGACGTTGCCTGACGATACTGGGTGACCTTGTTGCAAAGGTTGTTGCACAGTTATGGCTGCAGGCGCACCGCCTTCAATGCGAAGGCAATGACGGCAGCGTAATTCGCGGGTAAGATCAAACCAATATCCTTTTTAATTGCACATATGTCTGACAAAAAAACTTCCAGTGGCGAGAAATTATTGTATTGCTCATTTTGCGGCAAGAGCCAGCATGAGGTGAAAAAGCTGATTGCCGGTCCTTCTGTGTTCATTTGCGATGAATGCATCGATCTGTGCAATGACATCATTCGCGATGAAATTTCGACGCTGAGTTCGGTCTCCGACGCAAAATCCGATCTACCCACGCCAATGGAGATCACCGAGCTGCTGGATCAGTACGTGATCGGTCAGGAAAATGCCAAGCGCATCCTGTCGGTGGCCGTCTACAACCATTACAAACGTCTCAAGCATTTGGTCAGCAAGGATGATGTTGAACTTGCCAAGAGCAATATCCTACTGGTAGGTCCGACCGGGTCGGGTAAAACCCTGCTGGCGCAGACACTGGCCCGCATGTTGAACGTGCCGTTCGTGATTGCCGATGCAACTACGCTGACTGAAGCCGGCTATGTCGGTGAAGATGTTGAGAACATTATTCAGAAGTTGTTGCAAAATTGTAATTACGATGTCGAAAAAGCGCAGCGCGGCATCGTTTATATCGATGAAATCGATAAAATCTCCCGCAAATCGGATAACCCTTCGATTACCCGCGATGTTTCGGGCGAAGGCGTGCAGCAAGCGTTGTTGAAACTGATTGAAGGCACGATGGCTTCGGTACCTCCGCAAGGGGGGCGCAAGCATCCCAACCAGGATTTTGTGCAGATCGATACCACCAATATCATGTTTATCTGCGGTGGCGCATTCGATGGCCTGACCAAGATTATTTCCGAACGCTCGGAAAAGAGCGGTATCGGTTTTTCGGCCAACGTCAAGAGCCAGGCGCAACGTACGGCAGGTGAAGTATTGCTGGCCGCAGAACCTGAAGATTTGATCAAATTCGGCCTGATTCCTGAGCTGGTCGGTCGCTTGCCGGTGGTCGCCACACTCAATGAACTCAACGAAGCCGCGCTGATCCAGATTTTGCTGGAGCCGAAGAATGCGCTGATCAAGCAATATTCCAAGTTGTTGCAAATGGAAGGTGCGGAGCTCGAAATTCGTCCGGCCGGTCTGGATGCTATTGCTAAAAAGGCATTGGCCCGCAAAACCGGCGCGCGCGGACTACGTTCGATTCTGGAACAAGCCTTACTGGACGTGATGTATGAATTGCCGAATCAACAAAATGTTGCCAAAGTGGTTATTGATGAAAGCACGATTACCAATGGCGCCAAACCGTTGTTGATTTACCATGAACAAGCCAAGGTATCAGGAGGTTAATAGGCGCCTCGACCGGAAATTGCTGACAGGTTGGATCGCGTAAAAGCGTTACAATGATCCCGCACGATTAGCTTATATTGCTGGCTTGCATCGATAAGCCACCCAAGAGTCAATCGTGGGTGGCTTTTTGTTTAATCTAATAGTTGCTTAAAAGAATTTAATTTTCTTGCTGTATGGGCTTGTGTTTTGGCCGCCCGCGCCAACATCATTCATAGAAATTTTTGATAAGGCTCGCTATGACAACCTCCACCCTACCTGACCATACGCAACTGCCGTTATTGCCGTTACGGGATGTTGTCGTTTTCCCTCATATGGTGATCCCGCTGTTCGTGGGGCGTCCGAAGTCCATCAAAGCGCTGGAAGCGGCAATGGAACAGGGCAAGAGCATCATGCTCGCGGCCCAGAAGGCTGCCGCCAAGGACGAACCCTCTGCTGACGATATCTACGAGATAGGTTGCGTCGCCAATATCCTGCAAATGCTGAAATTGCCCGATGGCACTGTCAAAGTGCTGGTCGAAGGCGTGCAGCGCGCGCGCATCCATCACATCAGTGAGCTCGATACTCACTTTGTCGCCGATTTGACGCCTGTGGATTCAGAAGCCGGCGATGAGTCGGAAGTTGAAGCGATGCGCCGCACCATCGTTCAGCAGTTCGATCAATACGTCAAACTGAACAAAAAAATTCCGCCTGAAATCCTGACTTCGCTGTCGGGTATCGACGATGCCGGTCGTTTGGCCGACACCATTGCTGCGCATTTGCCGCTGAAGCTCGAACAAAAGCAGGTCATCCTGGAAATTTTCGATGTGGCCAAGCGCCATGAGCATTTGCTCGGCCAGCTGGAAGGCGAGCTCGACATCCTGCAAGTCGAGAAGCGTATCCGCGGCCGCGTCAAACGTCAGATGGAAAAATCGCAGCGCGAATATTATCTGAACGAACAGGTCAAGGCGATCCAGAAAGAATTGGGCGAGGGTGAAGAAGGCGCCGATCTGGAAGAGCTGGAGAAGAAAATAATCGCCGCCAAGATGCCGAAAGAGGCGTCCGAGAAAGCACAAAGCGAACTCAGAAAACTCAAACTGATGTCGCCGATGTCTGCCGAGGCAACTGTGGTGCGCAATTACATCGATACGCTGATCGCTCTGCCATGGAAGAAAAAATCCAAGGTCAACAACGAGTTAGGCAATGCTGAGAAAGTGCTCGAAGGCGATCATTACGGCCTCGACAAGGTCAAGGAACGCATTCTGGAATACCTCGCCGTGCAGCAACGCGTCGACAAGCTGAAAGCGCCGATTCTATGTTTCGTCGGACCTCCTGGCGTCGGTAAGACTTCGCTCGGTCAATCGATTGCCCATGCAACCAACCGCAAGTTCGTCCGGATGGCTTTGGGCGGCGTGCGTGATGAAGCCGAGATTCGCGGCCATCGCCGTACCTATATCGGTTCGATGCCCGGCAAAATTTTGCAGAGCCTGGCTAAGGTCGGTGTGCGTAATCCATTGTTCCTGCTCGACGAAATCGACAAGCTGGGCATGGACTTCCGCGGCGATCCATCATCGGCGCTGCTGGAGGTACTCGATCCGGAACAGAACCATACGTTTTCGGACCATTACATCGAAGTCGATTTCGATTTGTCGGATGTGATGTTTGTGGCGACATCGAACTCCTTTAATATTCCGCCGGCGCTGCTGGACCGCATGGAAGTTATCCGGCTGTCGGGTTATACCGAAGACGAAAAGACCAACATTGCCCAACGCTATCTGCTGCCGAAGCAAATCAAGAACAATGGTTTGAAGGTAGAAGAAATTAACGTCACCGAGTCGGCGATTCGCGACATCATTCATTATTACACCCGTGAAGCCGGGGTACGTTCGCTTGAGCGTGAAATTTCCAAGATCTGCCGCAAGGTGGTGAAGATGCTGCTGCTGAAGAAGCATGAAAAAAAAGTGACGGTCAATTCGAAGAACATCGACAAGTTCCTCGGCGTGCGTCGTTTCGATTTCGGCATTGCGGAAAAAGAGAATCAGATCGGCCAAGTGGTCGGACTGGCATGGACCGAAGTCGGTGGCGATTTGCTGACGATCGAAGCTGTGACCATGCCCGGCAAGGGCAATATCATTCGTACCGGCACGCTGGGCGATGTGATGAAGGAATCGATCGAAGCGGCGCGCACAGTGGTTCGCAGCAGAGCCAACAAGCTGGGCATCAAGCGCGACGTGTTCGAAAAGAGCGATATCCATATTCACGTTCCTGAAGGCGCTACACCGAAAGATGGCCCTTCAGCTGGTGTTGCGATGACGGTGGCGCTGGTATCGATCTTTACCGGTATTCCAGTACGTGCCGATGTTGCGATGACGGGTGAAATTACTTTGCGCGGTGAAGTATTGCCGATCGGCGGCTTGAAGGAAAAACTGCTTGCAGCGCATCGCGGTGGTGTTAAAACCGTGTTGATTCCTGAGCAAAACGTCAAGGATCTTGCAGAGATCCCGGATAACGTTAAGAACAAGCTCGAGA
>JAQGNR010000226.1 GCA_028291765.1 Herbaspirillum sp. | reverse complement strand
CCTGTCCGAAGCCGATGGTGTGCGCTATCTCCACTTCGGCACCGAATGGGTGCAAGGGGCGATGCGGCTGCGCAAACCGGATGCACTCGAACTGGAATATGCGCAACAGATGATGGCGTGGATGCTGTTCCTGCGGGCTCCGCAGCACATCGTCCAGCTTGGGCTTGGCACCGGCGCGCTCACCAAATTCAGTTATCGCCAGTTCCCATCGGCACGGGTGAGCAGCATCGAACTCAATCCATCGGTCATCGCAATCTGCCAATCGATGTTCAAATTGCCGCCCGACGATGAACGGCTATCGGTACTGGAAATGGACGCGCTCGATTACGTCAACGACGCATCGCACTACGCCACCATCGATGCGCTGCAAGTCGATTTGTACGACGCCACCGCACGCGGTCCGGTGCTCGATACGCCGGAGTTCTATCTTGCTTGCGCCGCCTGTCTGCGCGATGACGGCATCATGACCGTCAACCTGTTCGGCGACCATCCCAGCTTCACCAAAAACCTGAAAGCCATGCGTTTCGCCTTTGCGCACGTGATTGCCTTGCCGGAGGTACATGACGGCAATGTCGTGGCGATCGCCTTCAAGACCAAACCGGTGCTGGATTTTGCACAATTGCACGAGCGCGCAACTGAAATTACGGCGGCCGTCAAACTT
Organism: Herbaspirillum sp.; assembly: GCA_028291765.1. Lineage (GTDB taxonomy): Bacteria > Pseudomonadota > Gammaproteobacteria > Burkholderiales > Burkholderiaceae_D > Herbaspirillum. The sequence continues at coordinate 16,897 of JAQGNR010000226.1, read as the reverse complement.
CCGGCAAAATCCTGGGTCAACGGCATTAAGGCCGGCATAAAGTGATCTCCGGCGGATAACGGCAGGCAATGGCGATAAGCCGACGCATAGCCGAAAAATTTGTTATATTCGCGCCCATCCCATCGGGCGCAACAGCCCCTTATTCATCCATGCGCTTGGCACCATGCCGGCGCTTTAACATGCGAGACAGAACGTGAAAACTACCACCATCGGAAATCTTGAGCACGGCACTTTCGACTCCCAGATCATGGCCAACCTGCTGATCACCACCGTCGATCTGGAAACCATTAAAAAAGAAGAAAAACTGATCGCGATCCGCAATGAAGACGGCGAAATCTACCGCATCATCGGCACGACCGGCGCCAACAAATATACCAATGCAATCGAAGAATTGATCGATCTTGGCCTGGAAGACGAACTGGAAGGCAAACAGCCGAAAGACGGTTTCCAGGCAATTTTCAGAGCGGTGTAGCACGACAGTAGCTACTGCCTTCTTTTGCTCACTTTTCTTGAAGCAAGAAAAGTGAGTTGCAGCCCTCTACTTTTCTTCAGCCGCATATTTACCAGCCGCAATCTCAGTAAGCCCCACCTGCGAGTGCCACAAAAACAATTCCGCGTTATTAGCACAAGCAAGCTTCAACATCCCCATCCGCTTCTGATTACTGATGGTCTTGCTACTACGCCGCAAATGCAAAGCAATCGCCTGCACCGACATCCCGCCCAAAAACATCCGCAACACTTCCAGCTCTTTTTTCGACAGCAAAGCAATCTTATCCACATCCGGCGCGCTGCTTTGCGCGGCCAGTACGGCAGCCAGACTGCGGCTGAAATATTTAAAGCCCGCCGCCACCCGTTGCAGCGCCAACGGAATCTCTTTCAAATCGCCGCTTTTATTGAGCAAGCCATCCACCTGCAATTGCACGATCTTGCTCAACAGCGCCGGATTGGTCAGCACCGTCAATACAATTAATTTGACCTTCGGAAAACGCGCCCGCACCCGTTCCAGCATCACCATGCCATCGCCAAAGGCGCCGCCCGGCATCGCATAATCTGTCAATACCACATCGACCGGCTCACACTCCAGCGTCGAAAAAAGCGTGGTGGAACTATCCGCCGCGCCTACCAGTTTCATACCGGGCACGTCCTGCAAAATCGCTTTAATACCCAACAACACCACCGGATGATCGTCCGCAATCAGTAGCTTGAGCAGATTAGTCTGGCGTCCATGCATGCAATTTCCCTGTGATTCATAACATTGCCGTGCGGAATTATATCTTGCAGCATTTGGGACATATCCCATTATCAGCAGACCTCAACGCGAATAGTCTTCGTCCCAGTTAGTCAATGATCTGACTCCCATATCGGCGAACGGAGTTTTTATGTCTGATTTTTTGCCTATCAATATTGTTATCGTCGAAGATTCCACTCTGGTTCGCAAAGGCCTGGTTTCCATCGTCCGCAATTTGCCGCCGCCGGGCGTATTCCATGGCGTTTCCCTGGGCCGGCCCGCACCTTATCGCGTCTCGGCGGATGTCGCCAGCACCAAGGAGCTGCTTGCCATACTCGCTACGCATGAACCCGATCTTATCCTGCTGGATTACTCGTTGAATGCCGAGGTCGAAGACGATCATCCCTTGCACGCGCTGGACGGCCATAGCTTGATCAAGTACATCCGAAAATATTACAAAATCAAAGTGATCGTGGTCTCGATGCACTACTCGCCGATCATCATCCGCGGCGCGCTGGAAGCCGGCGCGCACGGCTATATCAGTAAAGCCGCCAACGAGGAAACGCTGGGCCTGGCGATTGAAGCGGTGCTCAAGGGCGGCACCTTCATCGAACATCGCTTGTTAAAAAGCGTGTTGCACCGTAATCCGGAAGCCTCCGCCGTCAGTCCGAAAGAGCTGGAGGTATTGCGCCAAATGGGTAAAGGCCTCCGGCTCACCGATATCGCCATCAGCATGAATCTGAGCATCAAGACCGTCAGCGCGCACAAGTTGCGCGCCATGGAAAAGCTGGGCGTGCGCAGCGAGTGCGAGTTGTATCGCGTCATAGATAGTTTGGCGCTGTAAGAATTTTCTCTGGCAACCCCCGCTTCTTTCCCGCTGCCGCCCGCGCTTATTCGTCTGCACTATCGGAATCATAGACATCACACTGATCCTACCGTTTGAATCTTCGCGGCAGTTTCCCCGCAGTTTCCCTTACCTATCACCTTCTCAGGAATCTATGAATTCGTCCCGAAAAAAATTTTCATGCAATCGCGCGATCGCGCCGGTACTTCTATTGACGCAACTGGCCGCCGCAGCGATGCTACTGGCCCCATCGTTGGCGCAGGCACACGGCTCACTGGAAATACCCCTATCGCGCGAGCGCAATTGCAAATCCGAAATGCAGTGGAATCAGAAAGAAGGGGCCACCATGCCGACCAGCGACGCCTGCATTGCAGCGTTCAAAAAATCCGGTACCACGCAATTCTATGACTGGACAAACAATTCTCAGTCAGGTCAGATCGATGATCAACGAACTCGAATTCCAAACGGCCTGTTATGCGCAGGCGGCAAACCGGATCGCGCAGGCCTCGACGTAACGGGCAACTGGGTCTCATCCTTGATCGCGCCGGATGCAAATGGCAATGTCACCCTCAAATACAGACAGACCGCTGCGCACATCACCAATTACTTTCGCACCTTCATTACCAATGACGGCTATAAATTCGATCGTCCCATTCGCTGGGATGATCTGTTGCTGGTCGGCGATACCGGTCATATGCCACGGCCCGCTGCGGGCAACAATTCGATGACCGATCTGAAAATAAAAATTCCGGCCGGTATCACCGGCAGACGCGTGCTATTCAACGTCTGGCAGCGCGACCCCCACGACAATGCCGAAACTTTCTATGCTTGCGCCGACGTCGTAGTGGCCGGAAAACCCTCGGACTGGCAACAGATAAAAGCACTGGAATTTTATGATGTGCCGGCCGACAGCACGGCAACGCTGCGCGTGTTCAATGCCCGAGGTCAGGATGTTGAACGCCACGTCGTCAAAATTTCAGACAGAACCTCTGGCTCAGGTGTCGCACTGGCTATCGGCAACAAAGTAAACACCGCGTCTTCCCTGGTCAGAATCGGCGTAATGGATAACAAGGGCAAGATCAACGTACTGGCCGATGCCGGCAAGAATCAGTTATTCGCGCGGGAAAAAACCTATACCGCCATGCTGGAAATTAAAAATACCGGCGACGATATCGACCCGGTGCTGAACCGTCCGCCGGTCTCGCATGTCACAGGCCCGCAAAACGTCGATGCCGGAGAACAAAGCACGCTGGACGCATCCTCATCCACCGATCCAGACGATGATGAATTGCACTTTTCCTGGAAATTCCCGGAAGGCCTGACACCGACGGATGGCGATTCGAATGCCTTGCAGCAAAGCGTCGTCAATTTCATCGCTCCCAGCCTGAAAACCGATACCAGCTTTACGTTCGAAGTGACTGTCAGCGATGGCCAGGCTTCGAGTGTGGCGCATCACACGGTGATTGTGAACAAAGATCCGGCGGCCGAAGGCGGCGGCGATGTCGATCCATCGACCGTTCCGGCCTACAAGCCGAACACCACGTACCAGCCGGGCGCCAAGGTCAAAAATATCGGCAACGTCTATCAATGCAAAGAGTTTCCGGCCAGCGGTTGGTGCGGTCAGGCGCCTGCGGCCTACGCCCCCGGCGTCGGCTACGCATGGAAAGATGCCTGGACCAAACTCAGCAAGTAATTCAATAAGCCGCAAGTAAAACGGCAATGCGGCTATCGGCCAGCCTCCCTTTTTTTCGGGCATCTGCGCCGATTGCCGCAGCCGGCGGCTATCGCGCAAACCTATTTACAAAGGAGCCAAGCGATGAAGCCAATCCGTCACAACACTCATTCCATATTTTTTCATTGGGCAGGCGCCATTTTATTGCTGGCGGTCGTGCTCAGCGGCGAACTGCGCCACTGGCTGGTCGATGCCGGCGTAGCGCCGATGCGCACGCTGATGGTGATCCACATCGGCGCCGGCATGGCCGGCTTGAGTCTGGTGCTGCCGCGTCTGCTGGCGCGCCTGTTCGGTTACCATCCGCCGCCGGCCGGCGTCAACCGGCTCGATAAATGGCTGGTCAAGGGGCTGCATTGCCTGCTGTATGTCTTGTTGATCGTCGAACCCTTGATCGGCTGGGTGATCGTCAACGCCAAGGATTTTGCGATTCCGATGCCGTTACTAGGCTTCGAATTTCCGCGCCTGGTTGCGGCCGACCATGATCTGGTTGCATCGATGGCGCTGATCCACGCCGTTGTGAGCCGCGTATTTTATTCACTGATTACCCTGCATGCGGGCGCTGCGCTTTGGCATCACTATGTCAAAAAAGACGATGTATTGTGCCGTATGACCTGGCTGCGATTACCACCGCCCGACAAGCCATCGGCCCGGCCGCTCTCGCACTATCGACAACTAATGCGGCGCTACAGGCGCTTTCCAAACGCATAAGCTGTAGGCATCAATGCACGATGTCCTCGTCTTCACCGGGATCGATATCTTCCCGGATCTGCATCAACATATCCTGCAGGACCGGCGTCAGCCGGCGCACTTCCTGCGTCCATTCGAATTCGATGCTCTCTTCGATCGCGCGGCACAACGCCGCCGCAGGCCGCATATCCAGCGCCGCCATGCCGCCATGAATGCGATGAATCAGTTGGCCCAATTTTTCCATATTCTTTTCCGCATCCGGCATTGCCGCGCACTGCGCCAGCGCCGCCAGATCATTGGTAATGGCGGCAGCGGCAAGCCGCATCATTTCCGGCCGCCACTTATGCGATGCGGCGCTTAAGGTCTGCCGTGCCTGCGCAGCAGGCAGTTCGAACGGCGGCTCACAGGATGGCTTGCAATGCAGACCGGCGTGGCGCGCCAGAATGACGCCCAGCTCTTCCATAGTGAATGGCTTGAGCAGATACCCATCCATGCCGGCGGCCAGACAACGCGCGTATTCATCGGCCGAACGACGCCCCGTGATCGCAACAATCGGCGCCGTCACTCCATCGGCGCGCCAACCGCGCGCCAGCATGCAGCCGTCGATGTCGGGCAGATTGAGATCGCTCAAAATCAGATCGAAATTCAAATCGGCATGCCGGCCATGCGCCAACGCTTCCGCGCCGCTGGCGGCTTTTGTGACATGACAGCCGAAATAATTTAATTGTTTTTCGAGCAGCAGCAGATTGATGGCCTGATCGTCCACAATCAATACTCTGGCGTGTGGCTTGCGCAGCTTCTCTCTCTCGTGCATGGGCGATGGCGCATTCGACATGCGCGGCGAGCCGGCCCCGGAACGCTTCAGGACGATGCGCAGCGTAAAGGTGCTGCCGCTTCCTGGCGATGAGATCAGATCGATTCTACCGCCCATGGCGGTAGCGGATTTTCTGCAAATGAACAGGCCCAGTCCGGAGCCCGAAAACGGCAAAGCGCCGCCCGGATCGTCCACCTGTTCGAATAAATTGAAAATGCGTTCGGTATTTTCCACGGCGACACCCGGCCCGGTATCGCACACAGATAATGCGATATGCGATGGGCTGCCATCGGCAGGCTCGCCGAGCAGTTTGCCGGCGATCGTCACACTGCCGCGCAATGTAAATTTCACGGCGTTATTGATCAGGTTATTGAGTATCTGCGTCAACTTGAGCGCATCGCCCCACCAAAGACCGGCCAGCGCAGGATCGAGCACGCAACGTAATTGAAGATTTTTTAACGCGGCGCGCGCGGCGAAGCCCTGCACTGCCGCTTCAATCTCCCGGCACAGATCGAACTCCCGATGCGCCACAGTGGCGGTTCCGATTTCGGTTTTGGCGAAATCGAGCGCATCGTCCAGCACGTCCTTGAGCGTGCGCGCCGAACACGCCATCGCATCGGCCAATTGCATTTGCAATGCATTCAGCCGGGTCTTGCCGATCAGCTCGATCGACGCCAGCATGCCGTATAGCGGCGTGCGAATTTCATGACTGATAGTTGCCAGCAACAAGCTCTTGGCCGCATTGGCGGCATTAGCGGCTTCGGCGTGCGCCTTGGCTTCAACCAGCGCCTGCAACGCCGTCGGCCAATCTGTTACGGCATGATGGTTCACGATATCTCAATGTCAATAATGTCAGCACATTAGCATTGGCCGCGCCGATTGCGAATAGTCGAACTGGGAAAACTCTTATTATTATTTCGATGCAATTCGTCACCGACGCGGTCCGATAGTATCCACTCAAGGCGTTTTTTTGTTCGGCGCTTAATCCTATATATCGCAGCAGAATTATCTGTATGCATTCGCGCCATCCTCCAGTTTCCGCACTTGAAGCGAGCCAACAAAATGGCGGGATGAACCGATACACATTAACCCCGATTGCCTGCGCCCTGACGCTAGTCTTCCACCCCGCTGCTGCCGGGCCTTCCATCATTCCAGAGCAGCGCACAGCGCTTTCGGAAGTCGTCGTGACTGCGCCGCAAATGTCGACGCCGCTCACCGTGGTGACCGATCCAAAGGCGCCGCGCCAGCCGGTACCGGCGCACGACGGCGCCGATTATCTGAAAACAATTCCCGGTTTCTCCGTGATCCGCAAAGGCGGCGCCGACGGCGATCCGGTTCTGCGCGGCATGGCCGGATCGCGCCTGAACATCACGGCGGACGGACAAACCATCTTGGGCGGTTGCGGCAGCCGCATGGATCCGCCGACCGCTTATATCTTCCCCGCCGAATACGACAAAATCACCGTCATCAAAGGCCCGCAAACCGTGCTGTATGGGCCGGTCGGCTCAGCCGGCACGGTCTTATTCGAACGCAACGACTATCGCATGGCGCCCGGTCTGAAATTCAACAGCAGCATCATGGGCGGTAGTTACGGACGCAGCGATCAGGTCGCCGGTGCGCGCTACAGCCTCCCCAACATGTATCTGCAAGCCGACGCCACCCGTTCACATTCCGACGATTACCGCGACGGCAGCGGCGCTGCCGTGCATTCGGCGTACACCCGCTGGAGCAGCCGCGCAGCGATCGGGCTGACGCCGGATGACGACACGTTGATCGAATTATCGGTCGCCAAAAGCGACGGCCGCGCCGCCTATGCCGACCGCCGCAAGGACGGCGCCCGCTTCTCGCGCCAGAACATCGGTCTGAAATTTGAGAAACGCAACATTTCGCCGCTGGTGGAAAAAGTAGAGGCGCAGATCTACCGCAATTATGTCGATCATGTCATGGACAATTACACGCTGCGCACGCCGCCCGACGGCATGTATAGTGCAATGAACCCCGATCGCCTCACCGAAGGCGGACGCGTCGCCGTCACACTGCGTTTGGCCGATGCCACGCAATTGATCGCAGGCATCGATATGCAAAGCAACCGGCACACTACGCGCATGGGAATGGGCATGAGCGGGCCGGAGGCAAATCAATACCGGGACCAGCCGCGCAAGCCGACTGCAAATTTCCAGGACACCGGCGTGTTCGGCGAATTGACGCAAGGGCTCGGCGATCAAAAGAGCGGCCGCATCGTCACTGGCTGGCGGATCGATTCCTGGCGTGCGGAAGATACGCGCACAGATGAGACGGCAGCTTCCGGCGTCACACGCAGCCGCGACCACCACCTCAACAGCAGCTTTGCCCGTTACGAGCGCGATCTGGCCGGTTTGCCGATGACGCTCTATGCGGGTGTCGGCACGGCACGGCGCTTCCCCGATTACTGGGAATTGGTTTCCAAAGAAAGCACCGATGCCGCCAGCGCGTTCAATACCAAACCCGAAAAAACCAAGCAATTCGATATCGGCGCACTCTATCGGGCCGAGGCGCTGACACTGACCGCCTCCGCGTTTTATAACCGCATCGACGATTTTATTTTGATTCAGTCGCATGTCACCAAAGGACCAGACGCCAATGTGACTCTCGCGCGCAATGTCGATGCCTCGACCTGGGGCGGCGAATTGGGCGCTGCTTATGCGCTGTCTGCGCACTGGAAGCTGGAAGGTTCGTTCAATTATGTGCGCGGTGAAAACCTTACAGACGGCACCGTTCTGGCGCAAATGCCGCCGCTGGAAACCAGATTCGGCCTGAATTACGATGACCGTACCTGGTCGACAGGGGCGATGCTGCGCACCGTGGCGGCGCAAAATCGCTTCGATCTCAATAAGGGAAATATTGCAGGCCAGGATCTGGGACCGAGCGCGGGCTTTACCATTTTCTCGATCAATGCCGGCTGGAAGCCGAGTCCTGGCGTCTTGATCAGCGCCGGCATCGATAATCTGACGAACAAGGTCTATGCCGAGCATCTAAGCCGCGGCGGCGCCACGTTGCCCGGATACGAACAAACCTCACGCGTCAACGAACCAGGCCGCATGATCTGGCTAAAAGCCCAGATCGAACTATAAGGCATCGATTAAGCGCAGCAAGCGGCCTGCTCAGAACCGTCGGTCCTGAGTAGCGCAGCGTATCGAAGGATGCTCACCGTACCTGAATACGGCTCCGCTTCTCGTCCAGCGCTTGCGCCGCTTGCTGCACTTACTCGATGCTTTATCGGTTTTGACTCGGCGCTAAACCATTTGCGCACGCATGTTCGCTGCCGTTTCCCGAATGATGTTGATCAACATTTGCGTCGCCGGCGCAGGCACGCTATTGGCGCGCATCATCACGCCGATTGCCCGGCCCATCACACCCGTGGTTTCTTCCGTGATCTTGGTCTGCAACGGCAGCGCGACTAAAATCCCATCCTCCAAATCCTGCTTGACCGCACTCCAGGGCACGAACCAGACTGCATCGCTTCTGATCGTGTAATTGCGGCCGAACGACATCGAAATATTTTCAAGAAAGTCGGTGGCCAGTCCAATCCCATGTTTGATGGCAAAGCTGTCGGCGGCGTGACGATTGATCGAACCTTTAATCGGCAGCAGCGCGGTATAACGATGCGTATCCGCAAAATTGACGGTCGCGGTCTGCAACAAGGGATGACCGGGACGCACCACGATTGCCAGCGGATCGACATAGAGATATTCAAACGACAAGCCACTCATTTCCTCCGGATCGGTGTGGCGGCACAACACGAAATCGAATTTTCGTTCCAGCAATTGCGCCATCAAATGCGCGGTCGTGCCGGTATTCAGACTGACTTGAACATTACTGGTGCGGCGTCGAAATTCGACCAATGCTTCCGGCAAAAAATAGCTCGTTAAAGACGGCACGGTGCCTATTTTGATCATCGAGTCGGAGAATATGCGCGATTGCGCCATCGAGCTGGTGGCATGCTGCAACGCATTGACAATCGATTCCGCATGTTCATGGAATTGCTCGCCCTGCCGGGTCAGCACCGTTCCTTTGCGGTCGCGTGTGAACAGCTGCACCTGCAAAATCTCTTCCAGTTCTCTGATGGTTTTGGAAACCGCCGGCTGCGTGAGCGACAGTGCTTCAGAAGCTTTCTGCAGGCTCCGATGCTGCGCTACCGTCAAAAAACAGTGCAAATGGCGAAATTTGATTCGGTTATCGTTCATTGGTGGCGTGATTGAGGGGCTGTGGCAGGGGGCGATTTTTAGTTATGTTGACCAGCAAAAAATATCAATATACATAACTTTTCATGCGTTTTATCGTATGTTTTTAAAAATCGGGCTGAAGGTTCGCCCTCATTGCTGGTTGGCATCTTTTGCCGGCGCGGCCTTTCGTCATCTCTTTCGTCATCTCTTTAAAGGAGACCATTTATTATGGCTGAGCTCTACCACAGTAAAAAAGACCGTGTTTTTGTGCGCGCCATTGCGGGGCCGTATAACCTCAGCGATGAACTGACGCGCTTACGCTCCATGCCGCGCGTGCGCAAAGCCAAGGATATTAAATTCGTCGACGGGCCGCAAACCTACAGCCGGCATTATGTCGAACCGAAAGACGGCATCTCGCAGCTGTTCCATATCCATCTTGAAGAGTATGCCCCGGGTGGGAAATCGCAAAAACACGGTCACGTCAATGAAGCGGCGTTCTACATTCTCGACGGCGACGGCTATGAAATCCATGACGGCATCCGCTACGACTGGACCGCCGGCGATGTCGCCATCGTGCACAACAATTGCGTTCATCAGCATTTCAATGCCAGCAACACCAAGCCCGCACGCGCACTGGTGCTGAAAACCAAGCCGATGTATCTGTTCATGAATCTGCTGTTCCAGAAGGAAGTCGAGCCGCGCGTCAGGCAGCCGGCCCCAGGCGGCGAGGGATTTGTGGAACGCGAAGCGGAAGAAGATTACAACCATCCGAAGTAAGCGGCCAATACGATCGGCGTTTGGTCTTATTTGCGAATTTCTTACGCATTTTTTACGAACATCAAAGGAGCACATCATGGCATGGGGCGAATCGAAAGCCTGGTTGACAGGGACCGAGAACAAAGAGCTGTATCAGGATCTGCTGGATGATGCGGCGGCAGCGCCGGCCCGCAACGGCAAGCGCAAGAAAGTGGTGCATCCAAGCGAAATGCCTTGGGAAATGTCGCGTCAGGGCATTCTGAAGCATTTGCTCAATGAGCAAATGAACACTCGGATGGAAACAGTCGATGCCTACATGCAGCTGATTCCGCCGGGCAGCCGTTCGGGTAAGCATCGCCATCTGGCCGAAGAGTGTTTGTATGTGGTTGAAGGCCGCGGCTACGATCTGCATCAGGATTGCGACGTTGAAATCACCGACACCTACCATTGGAAAGTGCAGGACGAAGTCAAGCGCTACGAATGGGAAGCCGGCGACGTGATCTACATTCCGCCAAATACCGTGCATCAGCATTTCAATGCCGATGCCGGGCGGCCGGCGCGTCTGATTTCGGCGATCAACCGTATTTATCAGAAATTCGGTTTGAACGATATCGAACAGCTGGAAGATGCGCCTGAATACAAACCGGGCATCACTTTGACGGCTGAGCTGGTGCAGCAATACCTGACAAAAAAGACCGCAGAGCAGGCCTGAAAAAGTGATCGAACAAGCATAAAATTAGTATAAAAAAAGTGCTGGAACCGGTGTAACATGCAGGCGCGCAGGCGACGGACAACGTCGCCTGCGCGCCTGCTGACTGACTAAGAGACGGGTATTTTCAACCGCTCATTTTTAATGGAGACCAAATGACTTTTGCATCAATTGCCCGCGCCCCTATCGCGGCGCTATTCGCCAGCCTCAGCCTCAGCCTTATAGCGCTGCCTTGCTTCGCGCAGGATTATTCAATCCTTAATTACAATGGACCGGATCGCGCCGAGAAACTGCTGGCCGCCGCGAAAAAAGAAGGCGGCTTGACGCTATATACTTCGATCGCCGAAAAAGACATGCCTCTGTTGACCAGCGATTTCGAAAAGAAATACGGCATCAAGCTGACAGTATGGCGCGCAGGCAGCGATCAGGTGCTACAACGATCGCTGACAGAAACAGCTGCAAAACGCTACACCGTCGACGCCATTCACATCGGCGCGCCGGAAATGGAAGCGCTGTATCGCGAACAAGTGCTGCAACCGGTCACTTCGCCGCTCTTCAAGGACCTAATCCAGAATGCCGTCCCCAAGCATCGCGAATGGGCCTCGACGCTGTTGACCGTATGGGTCCAGACCTACAACACAAGCAAGGTAAACAAGGCCGATCTACCGAAGACCTATCAGGATCTGCTGAATCCAAAATGGAAAGGCATGCTCGGCATTGAAGCCGGCGATTCCGACTGGTTCGCCGCCGCGGTCTCGACCGTCGGCAGTGACGACAAAGGCATCAAGCTGTTCCACGACATCGCAACGACCAACGGCATCTCGATTCGCAAGGGTCATACCCTGCTGCAGAATCTGGTCGCTGCCGGCGAAGTACCAATGGCGCTGACGATGTATAACTATATGCCGCCGGCAGTCATGAAAAAAGGCGCGCCGGTGGATTGGTTTGTGATCGAACCCGCGATCGCCCGCGCCAATGCCATCGGCATTGCGCGCCATGCGCCGCATCCGGCTGCAGCGTTGCTGTTCTATGATTACCTGCTGTCGCCAGACGGACAAAAAATCCTGACGTCGCTGGATTACGTACCCGCCAATTCGACCGTCCCTTCGCCACTGAAAAACACCAAAATCAAACTCGAAGATCCTGTCGTGACTTTGGACCAGATGGCCAAGTGGAGCAAGATTTATGACGATACGCTCGCTGGTAAATAAGTATCAGGGCGAATTGTTAAGCCGGTTTATAACCATTGGCTATAAAGAAAAATATCCACTATGAAGAGTGGCTCATGGTGCGAACATGACAAAAATATTAACAATAATTAATTGTTAATATTTAACGCTTTTAGACATACTGCATTTACTCCCAAACTGAAGAGAATGCAGCATGGCCATTATCGACAAGCACATCGGACACCATCTTTCGAACGACATCTGCGACTGGGAGCCCGGGGAGAAGCTCGGGACCGCTTTACGTTTCTGCTTGAGTGCATTTGCCGCGCTCATCCTCTTCGCCAACACCTCGCACGCGCAAACCGCAGTGGGCGGCGATACCGGCGCGCCAGTTCCCTCTACTGTCACCTGTATCGCATGTCACGGCGCCTTGGGCGCAGGTTCCAGCGCCGCCATGACACCGCGGCTGGCCGGACAAAATCCTGACTATCTTGCGCATGCGCTGTCCATGTTTAAGGACCGCACGCGCGCCAGCGATGTGATGCAAGGCGTCGCGCAAAATCTTTCCGACAGCGACATCCATGCGCTAGCCATCTACTTTTCCAAGCAACATCCGCCGCTCGCCCAGGGCGGCCCGGCACCCGACCCGAATCTTGTGACGGCCGGCAAACAGTTGGCCGAAATGGGCGCAGGGCCTGGGCTTGCCGCATGTTTCAGTTGTCATGCTGCCGGCGGCAAAGGTAACGGCGCGCGCTTTCCGAGCATCGCAGGCCAACCGGAGACATTTCTTATAAACCGCTTGCATGATTTCCAGGGGCGCGCCAAGAAGTCGCCGCCGGCGCCAGGAACGATGACGGCAGTGTCGGCCACGATGACCGAAGCACAGATCAGGCAGGCTGCAGCCTACCTGTCGTCGATTGAACCGTAATCGCCAGCCTTGCAGCGACGATCAGAATCAAAGCAGATAAAACACCGCCGCATAAAACACGGCAACGCAAAACAGCAGCAGATACGGATTGATCTTGGTGAAATACAGCAGCCCCGTCGTCACGGCGACGGTGCCTATTCCAAGAATCAGATTGGACATGTGAATCGCCTCCAGCACGGTTACGCCGCTGGCGAAAATCAGCCCTACCGCAACCGGCGCCAAACCGCGCTCGATCGCCAGACGCCATGGCGAGCCATGATGCTTGTGCCACATCGTCGTGGCCAGAACGAAGACCGTAGACGATGGAATGTACATCGCGAGCGTGGCGACAATTGCGCCGAGATAACCGTTGATCTGCCAACCGATCAACGATGCAATCAGCGTACTGGGGCCAGGCGCGGCCCGCGAAATGGCGAATAAATCAGAGAATTGCTGGTTGGTGAACCAGTGGTGAACCACCACCGTCTGCAGTTGAATATCCGACACGATGACTTGACCGCCACCGAACGACATCACCGACAACGGTGCAAATACGAGAACCAGAGTCCATAAACGGCTATCCATTATTTTGTCCTCCGCAATGCCAGCAACACACTCACCGGCGCCAGCACCGAGACCACCGGCACCATCGGCCAGTGCAATATACCGACCGCCACAAACGCGGCAAAACCAACCGCATAACGCACCCAATTACGCTCCATGCGCGTGGCAACCTTGATCCCGGCCGCAAGCGTAGCGCCGACGCCGGCAGTAGCCACACCGATCAGCAGGAAGTGGGTCAGCGGATATTGCGACAACATGCGATAGACCATCGCCATGATCATAATGACGAAAAAAGCCGGCAACACCATGCCGAGCGCACCCGCCGTGGCGCCGGCCCAGCCGCGTACTTTCTGTCCAACGTAAAGCGAAATATTGACCGGATTCGCGCCGGGCAGAATCTGCGACACCGCGGTGCCGGCCAGAAACTCTTCATCATTGAGCCAGCCTCGCCTCTCGACCACCGCGCGATAAACCCAGGCTTGGGTGCTGCCGCCGAACGACGTCAGACCGACGCGGACAAAGGTCGTAAAAACATCCCACAAAGGTACTTGCGGCAAGGTATTCGATTCAGGTAAATCTTCAGGAATATCCGATGGCGTTACAGCGTCTTCTTTTAGCATGATGATTTTTCGGCAGAAGAAAAGGTTGTCTTATTGTTCCTATATATGGAACATCGTTCTGTATTTGTGGTTGCAGTTGTACCATGTTGCACGTTAATCGACAAGGGTTCGGTACCGGATTTGCACCATGCCGGCGCCGGTGCAATTTGAATAACGGAAATGAGGACCAAGCGTCGGCTGCCGAAAATGGCAAATCGTAAATCTTTGTAAATAAAAATTTACACCTGGTTTATACCTGCTTACGCCTACTCATGCGGCGAGCCGCGTGTCAACGGGGCGTGGCTGGCTGGCTGCTTCATGTCGCCAAACGGCGTCAAATGCAGCTTCAGTCCCAGCTTGTCGATCAGACGACGTGCGTCGAATGGCGCATCGACCTTGATGTCGTTATCGAAGTAGCAGTAGATATCGCGGCTGGCCCGCTTTCGCGGCTTGGCGTCGGAAATCAGCTTTCCTTCCGGTTGCAGGCCCTTGCTCCAGGCGCCGATTCGTTCGGCCCAATAATCGAGCGCCTCTTCGGTATAACCGCCTGAATACAATGCGGCCTCTCCATGCAAACGCAAATACACGAAATCCGCGGTCACGTCTTCCCGGTCGGGCCATTTCCCGGCGCTGTCCGCCACCACCAGCGCCACGTCGTATTTACGCAGCAGCGCTATGAATGACGGATCGATAAAGCTCTCATGCCGGATTTCCATCGCATGGCGCAGCTTGCGTTTTTTATCGATGACCGGCGTGCCGTACTCCCGTCGCCGCGGATCGCAATGGCGCGCCAGTTCCAGCGCTTGTTCAGTGTCGTGCGGCAGCAAGCTGAGAAAATGTTCGACCCGTTCGGCATCGTAACGGAAGCTGGGTGGAAACTGCCATAGGAACGGGCCCAGTTTTTGCCGCAGATTGAGCACGCCGGAGGCGAACACATTGGCCAACGGTACGTCGATATCGCGCAGGCGCTGAATGTGCGTGATGTAGCGATTGCCCTTGGTGCTGAAGATGAAATCCGGCGGTGTCGCCTCATACCAGGCGCTATAACTTTCAGGTTTTTGCAGTGCATAAAACGAACCGTTGAGTTCGATCGACGGCAAGGCGCGGGAAGCGAATGCCAGCTCATCGGCCTGCCGCAACCCCTTTGGATAAAATATGCCGCGCCAGGGCGCATAACGCCAGCCGGATATGCCGATGTAAATTTTTCCCATTGCACAAAAAAATTAAGGAATGGTTGCGAAATGAAGGGCGTCAGGCGGGCTGTGGCGGGATGTTGTGCGCAGTGAAGTAAAGAAGGGAGGTGGCCGCAAGCCGCCGGAATGACATGAACGGAGCACAACAGCCCGCCACAGTTCGCCTGACGTCCTTCGTTTCGCAACAAAGCGCTTAAATCGAAATACCGCCCCTCCCGCAGAACGCGACCGATAAGCTCAGACCACTTATTCCAAAGAAGAGTTCATGGCGCTCAAACGGCATCGCGTGCTTTTTATGCGCAGCAATGCAATCGAATGCATCAATTTTATGTTTAAAGCCCATGCACCGATATTCGATTTTTGCAGCCGCATGATTCCAACTACATAAATCAAGGTAAATACGCTTGACATCGCATTAAATTTAGACATACATTCCGATGCAATCGTTTGCATAAAATATACAAAATATGGTTCTTGAAACCGTACAAACGACGCATCCAAACCAATTACTTAAAAAAGATGGAGGAGAACAAATGTCTCAGAACAAACGCTT
Source organism: Herbaspirillum sp. (assembly GCA_028291765.1). Taxonomy (GTDB): domain Bacteria; phylum Pseudomonadota; class Gammaproteobacteria; order Burkholderiales; family Burkholderiaceae_D; genus Herbaspirillum. The sequence continues at coordinate 940 of JAQGNR010000226.1, read as the reverse complement.
CAGACGCATGGCAGGGACGATAGCACTGGCGGCAGCATCGGTGTTGACGTCGAACGCCTATGCACAGGAACAGTGGCAAACCCGGACGTGGCCGGAATTGAAAGCCGAAACGCAAGCCCGCGCCGACCGTAACGCTTATCCCCTGACCGGCCTGAAGCCAGATGACGTACGCGAAGCGCTATCGCATATCGACAGTCTCGATCGCGATCAATGGGCGGCCGCCTGGATGGCCATCGGCGACCGTTATGAAGCCCGCGCCGAAAGCGAGCTCGCCAAGAATCCCGCCGCTGCGCGCGACGATTATCACTCGGCCTGGTCGTATTACGCTTTCGGACGCTGGCCTTCACCCAATTCGCCCGGCAAGAAACGCTCCGCGGCCAAGGCGGAAGCAGCCTTCATGGCCTACGGACAACTACTGGAACCGAAAATCGAGGTATTGCGCATTCCATTCGAAGGCAAGGAAATCGTCGCCTATCTGCAAAAACCGTCCAGCGGCCCCAAACCGCCGATCGTGCTCGACATCGGCGGCGTGGATGAATGGAAGGACGCCGGCGCCGACGATGGCCGCGCCTTTCTCAAGGAGGGTATCGCCGACGTGGCGGTGGACATGCCTGGCACCGGCGATGCGCCGCTGCCAGGGCGTCCCGGCACCGAGCGCATGTATTCGCGCCTGATCGATTATCTGCTCACGCGCAGCGATCTGGACGGCAGCCGCATTGTGGTACGCGGCGTCAGCTGGGGCAGCTACTGGTCGGCACGGGTCGCATATGCCACCGCGGACCGGCTCATGGGTGCTGTATTCCTGAGCGGCGCGGTGGATGCGTTTTTCAGACGCACCTGGCTGGAAAATGCATTGCACACCAAGGAATATTTGCTGGATTTCGTGCAGTCCCGCCTCTACATTCTGGACCAGCCGTCGGTCGAAGCGATGCTCGATTTC
>JAQGNR010000205.1 GCA_028291765.1 Herbaspirillum sp. | reverse complement strand
TGAGCTGCGCGACGCGCCTTGCACTCCGCCCAAATAGCCTCATTCACACTTTTGCCTATTTATGAAATGAGTTCTAGAAATAAAAAAAGGCAGGACAAGCCTGCCTTAGATACTACTGAATGCAATTGCTTATTTTGCGGCTGGAGCAGCGTCAGCGGCTGGAGCAGCCTTCTTAGCCATTTTAGCTTTCTTGGCTTTTTTAGCCTTTTTAGCTTTTGGTGCTGGAGCATCAGCCTTCATTGCTGGTGCGGCAGCTGGTGCTGCTGGGGCAGCCGCTGGTGTTTGTGCATAAACGGAAGTAGCGAACAGGCCGGCGATCAGAGCAGCGACTAATTTATTCATTTGAAATTCTCCAGTGCAAGTTTTAGGTAACCCATGATTCGGTTGAATCAGTGCAAATAACGGGCCGGGCATCGCTCGGTTGACAGAATTTAATAATAAAAATGAAAGCTTTACATTTTTTTATAGATCGCCAGCCTCCACCGGCATCGATTCACCCGGCATCAGCGGGTGTGTGGCCAGGCTGAACGGACCGATGGCGATGCGGATCAAGCGCAAGGTCGGCAAGCCGACGGCAGCTGTCATGCGCCTGATCTGGCGATTTTTGCCTTCGGAAAGGGTAATCGCCATCCAACTGGTGGGCTGATCCTGGCGTTGCCGGATCGGTGGATTGCGTTCCCATAGCCAATCCGGTGCTTCCACCCGGCTGGCCCGGCATGGCAATGTGACAAAATCACCGAGATCGATCGGAGCGCGCAAGCGAGCCAGTGCTGCTTTATCGGGCACCCCGTCGACTTGCACCAAATAAGTTTTCTGCTTATTGCTCTCCGGATGGCTGATGCGATGCTGCAAGCGTCCATCGTCGGTCAGCAGCAGCAGGCCTTCGCTATCGGCATCCAGCCGGCCGGCCGGATAAATGCCGGGGTTATCGAGATAATCGGCCAGGGTCGGCCGCGTCGGATGGCGCGAGAACTGGCACATCACTTGATAGGGTTTGTTGAATAAAATAAGAGGCATGCCGGAGTGTCGCAAAAAAGTGGCGTCCAGTAAAATACTGGTACATACTGTGCATGTTATTCAGTCTTACGTCTTATATAAGACTTAATAGGCGCCAGCGTTCCGATCGCCCCGATTCACCCCAGTTTATTGCGGAGCTAAACGATGTATCAACATATTAAAGTGCCTGCCGAAGGTCAGAAAATCACCGTCAATGCGGATTTTTCCCTAAACGTTCCTAATAATCCGATCATTCCTTTTATCGAAGGCGACGGTACCGGTGTTGATATCAGTCCGGTCATGATGAAGGTCGTGGATGCGGCAGTGGCCAAGGCCTACGGCGACAAGAAGAAAATCAGCTGGATGGAAGTGTATGCCGGCGAAAAGTCGACCAAAATCTACGGCCCGGATGTCTGGCTGCCGGAAGAAACATTGGATGTCGTTAAAGAGTATGTTGTATCGATCAAAGGCCCTTTGACAACGCCGGTCGGCGGCGGCATTACTTCGCTGAACGTGGCGCTGCGCCAAAAACTGGATCTGTATGTTTGCTTGCGTCCAGTCCGTTATTTCAAGGGTGTCCCTTCTCCGCTGAAAGAGCCTGAAAAGACCGACATGGTGATTTTCCGCGAAAACTCGGAAGATATTTATGCTGGTATTGAATGGGCAAAAGGCAGTGAAGGCGCCAAAAAGCTCATCAATTTCCTGACCAAGGAAATGGGCGTTACAAAGATTCGTTTCCCGGAAACTTCCGGTATCGGCATCAAGCCGGTTTCGAGCGAAGGTACCGAGCGTTTGATGCGCAAGGCTGTTCAATATGCAATCGATAACGACAAGCCTTCCGTGACCATCGTGCACAAAGGCAACATCATGAAATTCACCGAAGGTGGTTTCCGTGATTGGGCTTATGAAACAGCACAAAAAGAATTCGGCGCAGAACTGATCGACGGCGGCCCATGGTGCAAATTCAAGAATCCGAAGACCGGCCGCGAAATCATCGTCAAGGATGTGATCGCTGACGCGTTTTTGCAACAAATCCTGTTGCGTCCTAATGAATACAGCGTCATCGCTACCCTGAACCTGAACGGCGACTATGTCTCCGACGCACTGGCGGCGCAAGTCGGCGGTATCGGTATTGCGCCAGGCGCGAACATGTCCGATTCGATTGCAATGTTCGAAGCAACACACGGAACTGCACCAAAATATGCCGGCAAAGACTACGTCAATCCAGGTTCGGTGATTTTGTCCGCAGAAATGATGTTGCGCCACATGGGTTGGTTCGAAGCAGCCGATCTGATCATCGATTCGATGCAGAAATCGATTTCGTCGAAGAGAGTGACTTACGACTTTGCCCGTCTGATGGAAGGCGCAACGCAGGTTTCGTGCTCTGGTTTCGGCGACGTTCTGATCGAAAACATGTAATTTACGTTAATGCAGGGCAGTGGTTTTGCCTTCTGTCATAAAAAGCCAGGATTTCCTGGCTTTTTTCATGGGCGCAATAAAAAGCCCCGCCGAGGCGGGGCCGCTGCAACCCGATAAAGATAATTATTGGGGAGCCTGGATGTTAGAGGCCTGCTGGCCTTTCGAACCTTGCGACACTTCAAATTGGACTTTTTGACCTTCTTTCAGGGTCTTGAAGCCACTCATTTGAATTTGCGAGAAGTGCGCGAATAAATCTTCGCCACCGTCGTCCGGCGTGATGAAACCATAGCCTTTTGAATCGTTAAACCATTTGACTGTGCCAGTTGCCATAAAAAACGTCTTTCAAATAAAAACCAATCACACGAGCCGTTAAGGCAAGAGCATGGCGCTTCATTTAAATCGCAGCCCTTTCAAAACTTGCCCCCTCCATATCAACAAGTTGAGCACTCATTAACAATTTCTATTCTTCTTGCGAAAAAAAGAAAAGTCAAGCCATTTCGGTACAAGCTAAATATGACTTATTCGTATGATTGTTCAGTTAGGACTTGATTTAGGATAAACCAGTGTCATCTGCGTATTAAGCTGAAAACGCGTAATATCGATACCAACTGCAAACCGTTTTGCTGTAAATTTAGTATCACGTTAGGTGTTTAGAGTAAGAGTGGACTAATGGTCACAAAGCATGAGAATCAGGACGGAACGGCTATAGTGGAGCGTGAGCAAAAGCTCAAGCCGCCATCGATGTATGTTGTTTTGTTGTTAAACGATGATTACACGCCCATGGAATTCGTGGTCGCCATCATTCAGGAGTATTTTCAGAAGGATCGGGAAACTGCGATGCAAATTATGCTCAAAGTTCATCGCGACGGAAAAGGTGTGTGCGGTGTGTATCTTAAGGATATTGCATCCACAAAAGTTGAACTTGTATTAAGGCATGCCAGGGAAGCAGGTCATCCTTTGCAGTGCGTGATGGAGGAAGCATGATTGCGCAAGAATTGGAAGTTAGTTTGCATATGGCGTTTGTCGAAGCCCGGCAATCACGTCACGAATTTATTACGGTCGAACATTTACTGTTGGCGCTGGTAGACAATCCATCCGCCGCGGAGGTGTTGCGCGCATGCGCTGTCAATGTCGATGATTTGCGTAAAACGCTGACTAATTTTATTAGCGATAATACACCGACTGTTTCCGGCACAACGGAAGTCGACACGCAGCCTACGCTGGGATTCCAACGTGTAATCCAGCGCGCCATCATGCACGTGCAATCGGCATCGAACGGCAAGAAAGAAGTGACCGGCGCCAATGTACTGGTCGCGATTTTCGGCGAGAAGGATTCGCACGCTGTTTATTATCTGCATCAGCAAGGCGTGACTCGTCTGGATGTGGTGAATTTCATTTCGCACGGTGTACGCAAGGATCACACCGGCGAGCCGCAAAAGGCGCCCGAGGGAGCCGAAGACGTGCAGGCTGAAAGCCAGCAAAAAGAAAGTCCGCTCGATCAATTTACGCAGAATCTGAACAAGCTCGCCAATGAAGGCAAGATCGATCCATTGATCGGCCGCGAATTCGAAGTCGAGCGCGTGATCCAGACCTTGTGCCGCCGCCGTAAAAATAATCCCTTGCTGGTCGGCGAAGCCGGTGTCGGCAAAACCGCGATTGCGGAGGGTTTGGCATGGCGCATCACGCAAAACGATGTGCCCGATATTCTGCGCGATGCCGTTGTGTACTCGCTCGATATGGGCGCGCTGCTGGCCGGCACTAAATATCGCGGCGATTTCGAACAGCGCCTGAAAGCTGTGCTCAAGCAGCTCAAGGATAGCCCGCACGGTATTTTGTTCATCGACGAAATCCACACCATTATCGGCGCCGGATCGGCCTCCGGCGGCACGCTGGATGCATCGAATCTATTGAAGCCGGCGCTTTCCAGCGGCCAGCTCAAATGCATCGGCGCGACTACTTATACGGAATATCGCGGGGTCTTTGAAAAAGATCACGCCTTGTCCCGCCGCTTCCAGAAGATCGATGTCAATGAGCCGACTGTCGAGCAAACTATCCAGATTTTGCGTGGTCTCAAATCGCGTTTCGAAGAGCATCACAGCGTTAAATATTCGGCGATTGCATTAACCACAGCCGCTGAACTTGCAGCACGCTTCATCAACGATCGTCATCTGCCCGACAAGGCAATCGACGTGATCGATGAGGCCGGCGCCGCACAACGCATCTTGCCGAAATCGAAACAGAAAAAGACCATCGGCAAAGCCGAAATCGAAGAGATCATCTCGAAGATTGCCCGGATTCCGCCACAATCGGTCAATCAGGATGACCGCACCAAGTTGCAGACTATCGATCGCGATCTGAAAAATGTCGTGTTCGGGCAGGATCCTGCAATCGAAGCGCTGGCGTCCGCGATCAAAATGTCGCGTGCCGGCCTGGGCAAAACGGACAAGCCGATCGGCTCCTTCCTCTTCTCCGGCCCGACCGGCGTCGGCAAGACCGAGGTTGCAAAGCAATTGGCCTTTATTCTCGGCATCGAATTGATTCGCTTCGATATGTCGGAATACATGGAGCGTCATGCGGTCAGCCGCTTGATCGGCGCGCCGCCGGGTTATGTCGGTTTCGACCAGGGCGGTTTGCTGACCGAAGCGATTACCAAAAAGCCGCATGCCGTGCTGCTGCTCGATGAAATCGAAAAGGCGCATCCCGACGTGTTCAACATCATGTTGCAAGTGATGGATCACGGTACGCTGACCGATAACAACGGCCGTAAGGCCGACTTCCGCAACGTGATCATTATCATGACCACCAATGCGGGCGCGGAAAGTTTGCAGAAACGCTCGATCGGATTCACCGACAAGAAGGAAGCCGGCGACGAGATGGCCGATATCAAGCGTATGTTTACGCCTGAATTCCGCAATCGCATCGATGCCATCATCAGCTTCGGCGCGCTGGATCAGGAAATTATCCTGCGCGTGGTCGACAAATTCCTGATGCAGCTGGAAGAGCAGTTGCATGAGAAAAAAGTCGAGGCGGTGTTCTCCGAGGACCTGCGCAAGTTCCTGGCGAAGAAGGGTTTCGATCCGTTGATGGGGGCGCGTCCGATGGCGCGTCTGATCCAGGACATGATCCGCAAGGCGCTGGCAGACGAACTGTTGTTCGGCCGTCTGCTCAACGGCGGCAAGGTGACCGTCGAGCTGAACGACAAGGATCAGGTGAAACTGTCCTTTGGCGACGAAGAACCGCCGGTATCGCCCACTCCTGGCGAATCGCAGGAGCTGACGGTCGAATAAGGGATCGTTGCAGAGGTAATGTGGCAAACAAAGACCGGCATCGTGCAGATGCCGGTCTTTCAGTTGATGTGTTGAAAAGATAAATACTCTCCCTGGTTGTGGAGAGTATTTTTTTGCCCAACAAAAAGTTACTCGGCACTTGTACCACGCTAAAAAATAAATCGAATGTAAAAATGACCGCTGCTCTTCCCGCCATCCCTGTATCCGCCTCCGCCGCGCAAGCCACAGCGCCCACTAGCGCGCAATCAAAGCGCGTCATCTGGGCGGCCGTCATCGGCAACGGCCTGATCACCTACGACTTTACGGTATACGGTTTTTCCGCCGTCACCATCGGTCATCTCTTTTTCTCATCGGGCAGCCCCCTCACATCGTTGCTGCTCTCGCTCGCCACATTCGGCGCCGGTTTCGCCATGCGTCCGCTGGGCGCGCTGATCATAGGTATTCTGGCCGACAACAAGGGACGCAAGGCGGCGCTTACTTTCTCAATTGCACTGATGACGCTGGGCACCGGGATCATTGCCTGCACGCCGTCCTACGCTTCCATCGGTGCGTCGGCAACCTTGCTCCTTGTGCTTGCAAGGCTCATGCAGGGATTCGCGGCAGGCGGGGAAATCGGCGTCTCTACTGTCGTGTTGATGGAATCAGCCGCGCAAGGCCGCCGCTGCTATCTGGTCAGCTGGCGGGGCGCCAGCCAGGGAGTCGCCGCGCTGGCCGGCGCGCTGGTAGGGGCAGGCATCACGGCCGCACTGACGCCTGAGGCCATACACCATTGGGGATGGCGCATCCCCTTCGTGCTGGGGATGCTGATCGGGCCGGTTGGATTGTATCTCCGTGGTCACATGGTGGAGACCGGGGCGCAAGCAAGACATCGGCCTATCCTCAAGCCGGTATTCGCACACCATTCCCGCGCGCTGTGGTTCGGAATATTGTTGACGGCGGCACCCGCGGCCAGCGTCTATGTCATGGTGTATTACATGCCGACCTATCTGGTCACAATACTGCATCTGTCGCCTGTCGTCAGCCTGCTCTCGGCCTGTCTCGCGGGCACGATAATATTCCTTGGCAATCCGCTGCTGGCCCGCATCGCCGACCGGCAACGCGGACGCAAGACGCTCCAATATATAACGCTGATCGGTAGCATCGTGCTGGTTTACCCCGCCTTCCTTGCATTGACGCATGGCGTGGGAAATACGGTTTCATTACTGATTATCGGCGGGTACGCTGTGGCGGCATTAACCAATGGCGGTGCAGCTTGGGTGATGATACTCGAAGCTTTTCCGCGCCGTTATCGCGCCACTGGGATGTCTATGACCGACAGCTTCGGCGCAACAATCTTCGGCGGCTTTGCACCCTTCATCGCGGCCTGGTCGATCGGTGCGACGGGGAATTCGATGGCGCCCGCATGGTATCTGCTTGCAGCCTTATGCATCAGCCTGTTTGCTTTGATCAGGTTTCCCGATGTCGTTGAAGATGACTGACTCAGGACAGCGTTATTTCCCGTCATTCGCATCTGTCGAATTGCCGCCGGCACGCTGCGACGCTTGCGCCCGCAAATCCTGCGGCGACATGTTGTAGGCGCGGCGAAAGGCGCGCGTAAAATCCGAAGCGCTTTTGAAGCCGAGCCCGTACGCAATCTCCATCACAGTCAGATCCGGGAACTGCACCAGTTCGTCGGCCGCTTCACGCAGCCTGCGGTTGCGGATATAAGCGCCAAGACCGCCTTCATGTTCAAACATGCGGTACACGGTGGGGCGGGGTAGTTGCAGCGCATCGAGCAGGCTTTCAGGAGAGAGAACCGCCTGATAGAGATTGGTCTGGATATAGCGCCGCACCTTGTCGAACATGGCTGCGCGCACTGCCGCGCGTGCATTGCCACTCAGGCGCGCCTGTTTGCCGAACGCGGCGATCAGGAGCTGGATTCCGACACGCAGGGCGCTGTCCGCTTCGCCTGCGTTCATCGTGGGCAGGCTTCGATTGAGCGCCGCAATATGATCGATCAGCAGCCGCGCCAGCGGCGTCGTGCTTTCAAAGGCGCGGCCATGAATAGATTCCGCACCGGGAAAGGCCGCTTCCACCTGCGTGCGCGGCACGAACAGGGTCAGCACGCGGCAGGCATTGCGCTGCATGCGCACCGGCTGATTCATGTCCAGCGCCAGCACGCTTGCCGCGGCGTGCGCGTTGCGGCGCTGCGGGTAAAGCCCCGCCACGGACTCGATCCCGCCCTCCATAAATACATGAAAAACGTAATCGCGCATCTTATCTGTAGAGATGCGCGCCACTGAGCGCTCAAGCAGCATCGGGTCGGAGCGGCAATCGGTGAAAACCAATGCGCCGACCGTATAGCGGTCGATGGAAGCATTGAAGGGATTTTCAAGCTGCTTCAATGAAGGCAGCACATCGATGACATGGCCGACCCGATCCCGCCAGGCCAGCAATTGCCGTCGCGGCGCCATATCCTGCACGTTGAAATGTTGATGGGTGATGCCGGGAGCAAGCACAGGGCGGTCATGCGCCTCGATCTCAGGGCACCGTCGCTTGTTAGGTGTTGGAACGTTATGGATAAGTGTCATGAAATCAGCGTTTTTCAGGGGCGGCATGCGCCGTCATGCAAACGCAGTATGCGCAATATCGACAAATTTTGTTGTAAAAATTGATGCGTAATAGCAACGAATTACATTGTGGAAGATTATTTTTTTAAAAACTGAGACGTACGGTCAAGCCGGTAAAGGCAGGTCGCTTATGCTTGCCTCAGATCTTAAAAATTAACGATTATTTACAAAAATAAGACGAGGAAAAAATGTACCGCACGCATCGCATGCGTCCCAGATCTGATCCGACTGATTTTGGTCACATGGCAACGCCCATTTCCTGTCACAGGAAATGGGCGTTTTTTTCTGAATTTCTACCGCAGACACGCTCGACGAAAAACCAGAAAAATTTTTAAAGAAAAGAGGGTTGGCCGCATGAATGAATTGTCTCGATCTGTTGCAGTTGCAGAGCAATCTGCCGATGCGCCCGTATTTGAACGACTGGGCAATATCATCCGCTCCCTGCACGATGCCTTGTGCGAACTTGGCGCGGAGAAGGTGCTGGCCGAAGTGGCGAGCGAGTTCCCGTCCGCCCGGCAACGCTTGCTGCATATTGCCGATCTGACCGAAAATGCGGCCAATACCGTGCTGACAAAAGTGGAGCAAGTCGATCCGATTCAAAATCGGCTGGGGCGCATGGCAAAGCACTTGCATGACGAATGGACGCATGCCGCCAGGGACGAACTGGTGCCTGATCAGCTACAGCTGCTCGCAGATCAAACATCGCTCTTTATGTCCGCTACCCAGATAGGCTGCGAAACCACGCGCGCAGCGCTCTCGGAAATCATGATGGCGCAGGATTTCCAAGACCTGAGCGGTCAACTCATCAAGAAAGTCGTAACGCTGCTGGCACACACAGAAAACGATCTTTTAAGAATGCTGCTCGATGCGGCGCCGCCAGGCATGGTTTCGCAAGATAAGAAGGAAGAAATCACTGCCGGACCCGGTGCGCCGGGCAGCGTGGCGCTTGAACAAGCTGCGGTGGACGATCTGCTGGCCGATCTCGGCTTTTAGTATGCTGTCCAGTATCCGCTATTCCCTTAGGAATCCTGTTTGGACATTACAAAAAACTACCCCATCGCCACGCAACCGGGTATTCCAGAAGCACTGAAGCGTGCCGCCCATGCGCACTGGAATGCCGGCCACGCGGATCAGGCCGAACAACAGCGGAATGCGATGCGGTGAGCCGTATCGTCTTTGCCTGGGAGCTTGGCGAAAATCACGGACACCTCTGGCGTCTGCTTCCGATTGCCCGGCAACTGCAGTTGCGCGGGCATGAGGTCATGTTCGGATTAAGGTCGGTGGCGGCGGCACAGCGTTATCTGGCGCCGCACGGCATCCGCTGGTTTGCCTGCCCGACGCCGGTCGGCGTGGCTGAACTGGGGCGGGACCTTGCCACCTACGCCGACATCCTGGCGATCAACGGCGCCACCCAGCCCGATTTGCTGGGCGGCATGGTGCAGGCCTGGCAGAACCTGTACACCCTGCTGCAGCCGGACCTCATCGTCATCGAGCACAGCCCGTTCGCCCTGCTCGCTGCCCGGCGCGCGGGCATCCGCACCGTACAAGTAGGCACCGGCTTCACCATTCCGCCCACCCTGTCTCCGGCGCCATGCTTCCGGCCGGGGCTGCCCGACGCCGCCGAGGCGCAGAGGCAAACCCAGGAACAGGTGGCGCGCACGGTACAGGCGCTGTTCAAGCAGCCGCACAGCCTGAGCCGCTTGCTCGCCGCCGACCACACCCGGCTCCTCAGCTTGCGGGAACTGGACCATTATGCGGCGCAGCGCCCACCCGGCACGACCTTTCTGGGGGCGGTGCCTGAGCCGGATCAGGGTGAATTGTTGAGATGGTCGCAATCTGGCCAGCCCCGCCTCTTTGTGTATCTGTACATGCAGCCCTGGATGGACACCGTACTGAGCGCGCTGGAGGCCATTGGCGCCGAGGTGATCGCGGTCATACCCGACCTCGGCGCGGACTTGGCGCGCCGCCATCCCAAGCTGCGGCTGTACCGCAAGCCGGTGCAGCTCGGCCCGTTACTGGCGGACTGCACGCTGGCCATTACCCACGCGGGTCACGGCACGGCGCTGAACTGCCTGCTGGCCGGGGTGCCCATGGTGCTGCTGCCCTTGCACATGGAACAGCTGCTGGTGGCGGAGCGGGTGGCGGTGGCCGGCGCGGGGCTTGGTTTGCTGCCCACCCATGTGGCAACCGGATTCGCCAACGTGCTGAGCGAAGTACTAAGAAATCCGCAATATCGGGACGGGGCAGGCGCGGTATCGGCGCGATACCGCGACGTGCCGCGAAGCCGGGCGCTGGAAGAGATCACCGGGCTGATCGAGCACATTCTGTAAGCGGAGATGGGTGAGGGCGGACAGCGGGATCGGCGCCATCCTTGTTACTAACGATCACATAACGGTCGCCTTCTAACATACGCCATTGCAATCCCGCATATCGATCTGAATAACAGTCATGAAAAAACGCAAACATCCGCCGCAATTGACGGCAGGACGCCTTACGGTATTAACTTTGGCCATGATGGGCGCCCTGGGCGCACTGGCCGCGATGGCGCCGACTGTGGCAAAGGCCCAGTCGCACACCATCTCCGGCACCATGACGAGCCAGGTCAATTGGACCAGCGGCGACCTCACTGCCGGCGCCAGCGATAGCCTAATTGTAGGCGACACAGCCGTGCTGGCAACGGGAACATCACTTGGCGCGCTGAGCAATAGCGGTACCATCAGCGGCGGTTACTCGGGCATCTACCGCAGCTACGGCGGCACGATCGGCATGCTGAGCAACAGTGGCACCATCAACGGCAGCCGCTACTCAGGCATCTACAACGACGGCACCATCACCGGGCTGACCAACAGCAGCAGCGGCACCATCAAGAGCAGTAGCACCAACGGCGGCACCGGCATCAACAACTATAGCAACATCGGCACGCTGACCAATAACGGCGCCATCGACGCCAACAATGGTACTGGCAACGGCATTGCCATCTACAACCGCAGCATCGGCACCATCGGCGCCAGCGGCGTCGATAGCAGCGGCCTCTACAATACCGGCGCCATCGATGGCGGCAACGTCGGCATTTACAATGACGGCAGCATCACCACGTTGACCAACAGCAGCGATGGCACTATCAAGAGCAGCAGCACCAACAGCGGCAACGGCATCTACAACACCGGCAATATCGGCATGCTGACCAATAACGGCGCCATCAGCGACAACGGTGGTAGTGGCAACGGCATCTACAACAGCGGCGCCATCGGCGTCACCGGCGTCAATAGCAGTGGCATCTACAACACCGGCATTATCCACGGCGGCAACGCCGGCATCTTCAACGACAGCGGTAGCATCACTACGCTGACTAACAGCAGCACCGGCGTTATCAGCGGCGCCGCCGGCTATGGCATCAGCAACTCCTCGGGTAGTAGTATCGACGCGCTGACCAACAGCGGCAGCATCAGCGGCAACAACAACGGCATCGACAACAGCGGCGCCATCACCGCGCTGACAAACAACAACGGCGGCACGATCAACAGCAGCAGCACCGCCAGCGGCAACGGCATCTCCAGCAGCGGCAGCATCGGCACGCTGACCAATAACGGCGCCATCAGCGCCAACGGCAGTAATGGCAACGGCATCTACAACATCGGCAACATCGGTACCAGCGGCGTCGATAGCAGCGGCATTTACAACACCGCCATCATCCACGGCGGCAACGTCGGCATCTTCAACGACATGAGCGGCACCATCACCGCGCTGACCAATAGCGGCGGCATCATCAGCGGCGGCAACACCGGCATCTACAACAACGGTTTCATCAGTACGCTGAACAACAGCAACGGCGGCACCATCAGCGGCGTCGTCTATGCCATCAGCAATGACGGCACGCTCGGCCCGATCACGAATGCGGGCGTGATCGCCGGCAACATCGCGAACACTTCCAGCAACGATCTGATCATCAACGGCGGCACCGGATCGACCTTCGGCACCTTGACCGGTTCCGGTGCCGGCATTGGCGCCAACAACATCGGCACGATTACCAATACCAGCTCGAACGTGGTATTCGGTTCCGGCAAGCAACTGCTGAACGACAACATCGATACCGCTGGCTCCCCGAGCGTGGTGGCGTTCCGCGTTCTTGGTCTACTGAGCAGCAGCAATACGGTCACGAATACCTCTACCGGCACGCTCCAGGTCAATAACCAGATCAGCATTACCGGTGATTACAGCCAAGGATCTAGTGCGACCTTAAATATCGGTGTGGCCGATGGCGCCATGACGACCGGCGTCATCGGCACCGATAGCGGCTATGGCCGTCTGGTGGTTTCGGGCATCGCAAACATTGCCGCAGGTTCAACAGTGGCTTTGACGCAGTTGAACAGCTACGCCTTCGCCCAGGGCCAGCGTTACGTCGTCGTCGTCGCCAACAACACCAGCGGCACCAACTACAACGTCGGCAACCTGACCTACACGGCCACCGGCTTTAACGGCACCATCACCGGCACGAGTGTGGTCGATGGCAGCAACCTCGATTTGCTGCTGAGTCTAAGCGGCGCTGGTTCGCCCAGTTCGCCCATTTCGCCTGCTTCGTCCACCCCGATCAACTCGGCCACCACACCCAATGCGGTATCGTCACTGTCGGGGATGTTTAACTACACTGGCACCAACGCCGCGCTGATGAATCTGTCCAATGCCGCCGCCGCCCTTGGCGGCTCGCCGGCAGCGGCCAACCGCGCCGGCGCGCAATTAAGTCCGACCGCGACAGTGGCGGCGACCAGTCAGGCAGCAGCGGCGCCAACCGACGCCGTGCTCGGCGTGGTGGGGGCGCACGTTGATGGTTTGCGGGTGGCGCAGGCCGACGGCCAAAGCGGTGTCGCCGCCGGTGAAAGCCCCACCGGTGTGGCGCTCTGGGGCCAAGCCTTCGGCGGCAATGCCACGCAGGATCAGCGCGACGGCATCAGTGGTTATCACGCCGGTTACAACGGTCTGCTGATCGGCGCCGATACCATGCTAAACGACAACTGGCGGGTTGGCGGCTTGGGCAGCTATGCCAATACCTCGGTGGCCAACGACGGCGACAACAGCGGCAGTTCCACCCATGTGACGTCTTACGGACTGATCGGCTACGCCGCCTATACCACCGACAAGTGGTATCTGGATATGTCGGCCGGCGCGGTGCAGCAGCAATACAATAGCGTGCGCGCCATCGGCTTTAACGGCTTCTCCGGCACAGCCAACGGCCAGTTCAACGGCATGCAGTACGTGGCCTCGGTGCAGGGCGGCTATCCGATCAAGCTGGCGTCCGACACCACGCTGACGCCATTGGCGGGGCTGAGCTATAGCCGCCAGCATCAGGATGCGTATACCGAAACCGGCGGCAACGGTGCGGCGCTGAGCGTGGGCGCGACCAACAGCAACTCGGTCAAGAGCGACATCGGCGCCAAGCTGGAGCGTTCCTTCGCCACCGCATACGGGGCGTTGGCGCCCTCGGCGCAATTGACCTGGCGGCATGAGTACAATAAAAACGGCGTGCAGTCGGTGGCCAGTTATGCAGCCGACACCACGGGAACCACCAGCTTTACTACGCTGGGGCCGACGCCGGTGGCCGACACCGGTGTGCTCGCGCTTGCCGTGACCCTCACGCGCAGCGAGAACGTTCGCTTGACGGCAAGGTACACAGTGGAGGCGGCATCCGGCTACACCAGCCAGACGGCCGACGTGCGGCTGCGCTACCAGTTCTGATCCGACTGATTCCGGTCACACGGCAACGCCCATTTCCTGTCACGGGAAATGGGCGTTTTTAATTGCCGTGACCGGTGCGAAATAGCAACGAATTACATTGTGGAAGATTAATTTTTTAAGAACTGAGACGCACGGTCAAGCCGGTGAAGGCGGGTCGCCTATGCTTGCGTCGAATTTTAAAAACCCAATGTTAGCTATCCGGGATAGGCGCCATCCTTGTTACTAACGATCACATAACGGTAACGTTTTAGCATACGCCATTGCAATCCCGTACATCAACATTTCAACCCGAATAACAATCATGAAAAAAAACAAACATCAGCAGCAATTGACGGCAGGCCGCCTGACGGTCTTAAGCCTGGCCTTGACAGCCGCACTAGCCGCGATGGCGCCCTTGGCTGCACAAGCAACGCCAACGTGTAACAACACCCCCATAAGCAGCTCTATCACAAGCCAGGTCACTTGGAGCACGGGTGACTGCACGGTCACGAGTACAGGAGTCATCAATGTAACCAGCACCACAGCGTTACTCGCGACTGGCTCTATGAACGGTACGCTGACCAACAGCGGCACCATCAGCGGCAACAGCGGCATCTATATCAGCGGCACGATCGACACGCTAACCAACAGCGGCACCATCAGCGGCACCTACGATGCCATCGACAACAGCGGCACGATCACCACCCTGACCAATAACAGTGGCGGCGTCATCAGCGGCAGAACGGCCATCGTCAACTTCGGCACGATCGACACGCTAACCAACAGCGGCACCATCAGCGGCGGCAGCACGGGCATCTACAACACCGGCACGATCACCACCTTGATCAACAACGGCACCATCAGCGGCGTCTACGATGCCATCGACAACAGCGGCACCATCACCACGCTGAACAACAGCGGCATCATCAGCGGTGGCGACACAGGCATCTACAGCTATGGCACGATCGGCATCCTGACCAACAGCGGCGCCATCAGCGGCGTCTACGCGGGCATCGACAATAACGGCACCATCACCACGCTGAACAACAGCGGCACCATCAGCGGCGGCAGCACTGGCATCTTCAACAATGGCACGATCGGCATCCTGACCAACAGCGGCACTATCAGCGGCGCCAGCAATGCCATCGTCAATTACGGCTCGCTCGGCCCGATCACGAACTCTGGCGTGATCGCCGGCAACATCTACAGCGCTTCGGCTAACGACTTGAACATCAACGGCGGCACGGGCACGATCTTCGGCACGCTGACCGGTTTTAGCGCCGGCAGCATCGGCGCCATCACCAACACCGCTTCGAACGTCACATTCGGTTCCGGCAACCTGCTGTTGAACGACAATATCAACGTCGGCAGCAACGCGGTGAACAACATCGGCACGGCCGTGCTGCAGGTCAACCAGCCGATCACGATCACGGGCAACTACAACCAGGGCGCCGGCGCGACACTGCAAATCGGCGTAGCCAGCGGCGCCACGACGCTAGGCGCGATCACGGATACCGGCTACGGCCGGCTGGTGGTGAATGGCAATTCGACCATCGCCGCTGGTTCGTCCGTGACCCTGCAGTCCAACGGTTACGCCTTCGCCGCCGGGCAGCGTTACGTGGTGATCGATACCACAGGCACAGCGACCTACAACGAGAGCAGCCTGCACTACTCGATCAACGGCTATACCTCGACCGTAACCGGCGCGGACATGCTGAACGGCAGCAATCACGATCTGGTGCTGAACCTGGTGAGCGCGACACCGATTGCGACGTCGAGCCCTGCCGCCATCGCGAGTGCGCCGAACGCCGTCGCGTCGCTCAATGGCCTGCTGAACTACAACGTCACCAGCAATCTCGATCCCGCGCTGAATAATCTGCGCAACGCCATGCTGGGTTCCTTGAGCCAGGGTTCGGCGGCCACCGCCAACCAGATCGGCAAGCAACTGGCGCCGACGCAGCCCACCGCGGCCGCAGCCGCGCCGACCACCGATGCGCTGAACGTGGTGGGTGGCCACGTTGACGCATTGCGCGTCGCGCAGGCAGGCGGCAGCGGTGTGGCCACCGGCGAAGGTGCGCCGCAAACGGGCGTATGGAGCCAGGTCTACGGCGGCCATGCGGGCCAGAGCCAAATCGGCCAGGTGGATGGCTACAACGCGAACTATGGCGGCCTGCTGATCGGCGCCGACAAGGCGCTCAACGACAACTGGCGCGCCGGCGGCGTGTTCACCTATAGCAATACGGCCGTCAACAGCACCGGCGACACCACGGGCGACACAGCCCGCATCAATAGCTACGGGCTGATCGGCTACGCCAGCTATACGGGCAGTCCGTGGTACGTGAACCTGTCGGGTGCGGTGATGGATCAGCAGTACGACACGACGCGTCAGGTCAACTTCCAGGGCTTCTCGGGCACGGCCAACGGCCAGTTCAGCGGCCGGCAGTATGTGGCGCGGGCCGAGGCGGGCTATCCGCTGGCGCTGGGCGGGGTCACGCTCACGCCGCTGGCGAGCCTCACCTACAGCTACCAGAACCAGGGCAGTTATACGGAAAGCGGCGGCAACGGCGCGGCGCTGGCGGTCGATGCGGCGCACGCGGATTCGGTCAAGAGTGGCCTGGGCGCGAAGCTGGAAAAGAGCTTCTCAACGCACTACGGCGAGATCGTGCCTGAGCTGCAACTGCAGTGGATCCACGAGTACGACCATACGGCGCAGGTGACGGGGGCGAGCTTCGCAGCGGACCCGACCGGCCTGACGGCGTTCACCACCGTAGGGGCGGTGCCGGTGTCGAATCTGGCGGATCTGTCGCTGGGCGTGACGTTGCTGAAGGCAAACAACCTGAGCCTGTCGGCGCGCTACGAACTGCAGGCTGCGCGCGGCTTCGTCTCGCAGACCGGCACCGTGCGACTGCGGCAGTTGTTCTGATCCGGTAAGTCTACGCAGCACGGCAACGCCCATTTCCTGTCGCAGGAAATGGGCGTTTTTAATTACCGTTGAAATGGCGGTGCTACAGTAAAATCACCGATTCAGCGCCCCTATTTTTTTACAGAGTTCAGCATGACGAATACACAAAACCACCCCATTGCCACTGAACTGGGCATTCCCGAAGCATTGAGCCGCGCCTATGCGCACTGGAACGCCGGCCAGGCGGATCAGGCCGAACAATATTGCCAACGCGTGCTGGCGGCATGGCCGGGCCAGGCCGATGCCTTGCACCTGATGGGCGTGATGGCCCACGCTTACGGCAATCTTGATTTGGCGATTGCGCATTTGCGCCAGGCCTGCCTGGCGCCGCGCGCGCCGGCAGTCTATTTCAGCAATCTGGCTGAAATGTGCCGCCAGAAAGGGTTGTTAGCCGAAGGAGAACAGGCCGGGCAGCGCGCCGTGGCGCTGGACTCCAATCTCACGGATGCATGGAACAACCTGGGCATCATCCTGCAGGAGAGCGGCAAGCTGGACGCCAGCCTCAACTGCCTGGAACGGGTGGCGGCGCTGCAACCGGCGAGCCCTGAAGCGCACAATAATCTGGCCAATACCTACCGGCGCCTGGATCGCCCGGAGCGCGCGCAATTTCACTACCAGCAGGCGCTGACGCTGAACCCCGCTTATGCCGAGGCGCATAGCAACATGGCTTCTTTGCTGAGTGCGCAGGGGCAATTCGATCAGGCCATCCTCGCCGCGCGCCAGGCCATCGAACTTAATCCGCAAATGGTGGATGCCTATCTGAATCTTGCCGAGATCGAAACCTCGCGTCTGCGCCATGGCGAGGCCTTGCGCTGGATCGATGCCTTGCTGTCCTTCGCGCCGCAGCACGTCGGCGGTCTGGCGGCGCGGGCCCAGATTTTAAGGAAGATGGAGCGCACCGACGAGGCGCTGGTGTATGCACGGCAGGCGCTGGCATTGGCGCCCGATAATGCCAGCGCCCACAATACGCTGGGGCAGATACTGCAGGCGCTGGGCATGTTCGATGAAGCCTTGGCGGCATTCGATCAGGCCGCCGCACTGCCGGGGACCGTCGCCGAAGAGGTGCTGGTCGCGCGCGCCACCCTGTTCCTGGAGAGCGGCCGCAAGGAAGAAGCGGTGGCCGCGTTCGAGCATGCTTTGGCGGTATTTCCAGGCTCGCTGCGCGCGGTAGTCGCCCGTTCCGACATCAAGACCTTCAAGGCCGATGACCCTGACATTGCCGTCATGGAAGCCGGGCTGGCGCAACAAGCCGACGGGCTGCTGCTGGCGGACCGTATGTCGACGCATTTTGCGCTCGGCAAGGCATATCTCGATAGCGGCGATTCGGTGCGCGCCTTTCATCATCTGGATACCGGCAATCGCATAAAGCGCTCTACCTTTACCTACGATGCCGCCGCCACGGGACAATGGTTTAATCGCATCGCCGCTGCCTTCGCGCCCGAGTTGCAGGCCAAGCGCCAAGGCGCGGGCGCGCCGTCCGAATTGCCGGTATTTATCATCGGCATGCCGCGCTCCGGCACCACGTTGGTCGAGCAGATTCTGGCGTCCCATCCGCAGGTGCATGGCGCCGGCGAATTGAGCGCGCTTAGTCAGGCGATTGAAAGTGCAGGCGCCTTTCCCGACAGCGTCGGCAATTGGTCGGCCGACGATCTGAGCCGGATCGGCCGCGATTATCTGGCCCGGATCGCGCCGCTGGCAAATGGCAAAGCGCGTCTGGTCGATAAGATGCCGGCCAACTTTTTCTTCGCCGGCTTGATCCCGCTGATCCTGTCCGGCGCGCGCATCATCCATTGCCGGCGCGATCCGGTCGATACCTGCCTGTCTTGCTACAGCAAGCAGTTCGCCGGCGAGCAATTGTTCAGCTACGATCAGGTCGAGCTGGGGCAATTCCACCGCGATTATCAAACCCTGATGGCGCACTGGCGCACGGTGTTGCCGGCGGCGAGTTTCATCGAGGTCGACTACGAATCGGTAGTCGACGATCTGGAAGGCCAAGCCCGGCGACTGATCGATTTCATCGACTTGCCCTGGGACGACGCCTGCCTGAATTTCCATCAAACCCGCCGCGTGGTGCGCACCGCCAGCGTCAATCAGGTGCGCCAACCGATCTATAAAACCTCGAAGGGCCGCTGGCAGGCGCATGCCGACCATCTGCGGCCGCTGCTGGCCGCGCTGGGAATCGAGAATCGATGAATATGGCGCTGAGCGGAATCGATCAGCAGGCCAGCGCATTAATCGCCGCCGGGCGTCTGGCCGAGGCCGAGGCGCTGCTGCGGCCTGCGTTGGCTTCGGGTAGCGGCCCGATCGTGCTCTGGCGCTTGCTGGTGCAGGCGATTCGTCCGCAGGGCAAAATCGGCGAGGTCCGCGCCATCCAGGAAATGGTAGTGCAGACGCTACCCGGCGATCTTGCGGCACGCTTCGATCTTTCCGAAACCTTGTTGCTAACGGGCGATTTCACGCGCGGCTGGCGCGAATATCGTTTTCGCTACAGTCTGGAACACACCGCGCGCATCGAACGTAAAGTGCAGCGCCCGCGCTGGGAGGGACAGCCGCTGCAGGGCAAGACCTTGTTGATCCACGACGAGCAGGGCTATGGCGATACCTTTCAGTTCCTGCGCATGGTGTCCTGGGCGCGTGCGCGCAGCGGCGCGCGCGTGATCCTGGAGATCAATGCCGAAAGCTTTTCGCTGGCGCAGCGCAGCAGCGGCTTTGACGAGCTCATTGTGCGCGGTTCCCTGCCGCCGGCGTTCGATGTGCATTGCGAGATGATGAGCCTGCCGATGGCGATGCAGCTGCAATTGAGCGATCTGCCTGGCGCCGGCGCCGGTCCTTATATGACAGCAGACCCGGCGCGCCTGGCCAAATGGCGGGAACGTCTGGCGCACCTGCCGCGACCGCTGGTGGCGCTGGTATGGGCCGGCCGGCCGACCCACAATAACGATGCCAGACGCTCGATGGCTTTGGCTGATCTGGCCCCGCTGGGAGCCTCCGGCGCTACCTTCCTGTCGGTGCAAAAGGGGCCGGCGGCGGCACAGGCTGCTACGCCGCCGGAAGGGATGAACTTGTTGTCCCTGAGCGATGAGATAGAGGATTTCGAAGATACGGCGGCCATCCTCTGCATTGCCGACCTACTGGTTTCGGTGGATTCGTCGCCGGTGCATCTGGCCGGCGCGTTGGGCCGTCCGGCGTGGGTGATGCTGCCTTTTGTACCGGATTGGCGCTGGTTGCTTGAGCGCCAGGACAGCCCCTGGTATCCCGATGTGCGCTTGTTTCGTCAGACCAAGCCGGATGACTGGGGGGCGGTGCTTGAAGCGGTGGGGCGTGAGTTGGCTGGTTTGAAGGCAGCGCTTGAATTGACGTCCTGACGGGAACAGTAATGCCGCTCAAATCAGAAAATTTAAGTTTTGCGGTGATCCTTCGATACGCTGCGCTACTCAGGACGAACGGGTTTTAGTGAAAATTTCACAAAACCCCGTTTACGTTTTTCTTTAAAACTTCACAGAATCCCGTTCATCCTGAGTAGCCGCAACGCGGCGGATCTTTCCGACAGTCCTGAGTAGCGCAGCGTATCGAAGGAAGGATCACCTCTATCCCAAAATCTACTTAAATACAGGCATTACTAAGGCAACAGCGGTTTCCCCGCCGCCTTTTTCGCATTAATAATTTGCGTCACCTTACCGATCATCGCCAGCCGATACGCGGTCGACGGATGAATAGCGGTATAGCCATTAGGCACCGAGGCCGGATATTGCGTCGCCAGCCGCTGCCAGAAAGACGGCACATTGTCGATGCTGTAACCGGCGCGCACCAGCATGTAGAGGGCCAAGGTATCTGCTCCCGCATCCATATCCTGTCCATACGGCAGAATACCGGCAGTGCCGGCCAGCGTGGTGGGGTCCGGTTGCGCGCGCATCAGATTATCGATCACGTCGCCGATGGTTTTCACCATCTTTTGCCGTCCGGGCTGCGATAGCGCATTGTGCGCGAGTTCCTTGGCGATCAGATAGGCCAATTCTTCGTCCGTGCGCACAAAATTCATCATGCCCCGCGTCACCAGTACGCGTTGTCCATCCGCATAAGCATTGACGATATCGGCATTACCCAGCTCAACGCTGAACGAGCAAGCCAGTGTGAGCGGCACATTGACCGTCATTTGCGCCGTGCCGCGTTGCAAGCCGAGTTTGATCGGCGCATGGCCTGCTATGAGCGGCTGCAATATCCCCGCTGTGAGACGCTCGGCGTTTTGGCCTTGCGGAATCGGCTTGTCGCCGGCACTGATCAGGAAATCGCCGCGCTGTACATCATTGTGCGCCGCGCCGCTGCCGGGCAATACGTCGGTGACTTGCAGGCGATCGTCGAAACCCACACTTTGCGCGGCATTGGCCATCGACAGTGAGAACGAGTATTTATTCTTTGCGGTAAATCCAAGCAGATAGCGCGCATTGCCTTTGCACAGCGGCGCATTGGCGGTCAGCAGCGGCGCCGTTACTTTGAATAAACGATCCTGCATGGCTCGCATATTGCGCAGCGCAGCTTGCTCTGCGGGCGCCACCGGCGGCATTGCCGCGGCGGTTGGCGTCCGGTCGGGCGTGGACGTAATCGTGCCAGGGCCTTGCGTTGCGCACGCGGCCAGCAGGACCAAGGGCAGCAACGCCGCCCGCAATTTCAGTGTTCTCAGGCGGCGCACGGCCGGACGGGCCGGATGTTCAGGTACTGCCATTACATTCTCCATTAATGCTTACCGGTGCTGCCGAAACCATTGCCGCCGCGTTCGCTGGCGTCGAATTCTTCAACCACATTGAATGCGACTTGCAATACCGGCACGATGACCAGTTGCGCCAGTCTTTCCATTGGATTTAAAACGAATTCGGTCTGACCGCGATTCCAGGTCGAGATCATCAATTGTCCCTGGTAATCCGAGTCGATCAAGCCGACCAGATTGCCTAGCACGATGCCGTGTTTGTGGCCCAGACCGCTGCGCGGCAGAATCATGGCGGCATAGCCGGGATTGGCGACATGGATGGCTAATCCGGTCGGGATCAAATGCGTGCTGCCGGGCGCGATAGTCAACGGCGCATCCAGACAGGCGCGCAAATCGAGGCCGGCGCTGCCTGCGGTTGCGTAAGCCGGCAATTGTTCGCGCATGCGCGCATCGATGATTTTGATGTCTATGGAATTCATGTCGGTTTGATTGAAATAATTGAAAATAATTTTAATAAGCGGAGGGTGAACGGCTCTAAAGCCGGCGCGCGATTTCGTCAATCAGGCGCTCTGCCAGTAATTGTTTGTCGGCACGCGGTAATTCGGTATGCCCGTGTTCGTCGAACAGGGTCAAGGTATTGTCATCCTGTCCGAAAGCGGCATGCGCGATATTGCCGACCAGCAGCGGCACATTTTTTGTGCGGCGCTTGGCTTCGCCATGCACGAGCAGTTGTTCGGATTCAGCCGCAAAGCCGACACAGAACGGCGGGTTCGGCAGCGCAGCAACGCTGGCCAGGATATCCGGATTCAGTGCAAACTGAAGCGTTGGCGGCGTCGACGACAGACTGCCATGCTGTTTTTTGAGTTTTTGCGCGCTGGCATTGACGACATGCCAATCGGCTACCGCCGCCACCGCAATGAATACCTGCTGATTGGCCACATGCGACATCACGGCGCTATGCATTTCGCGTGCCGTTTGCACCTGCAAACAAAGCACGCCGTCCGGCGGCGTCAGCGCCGTCGGGCCGGAAATCAGCGTAACTTCGGCGCCGGCGTAGAGTGCCGCGCGCGCCAGTGCATAACCCATTTTTCCGGAAGAAAGATTAGTGATCCCGCGCACCGGATCGATCGCTTCAAAGGTGGGGCCCGCGGTCAGCAGGACGCGTTTTCCGACCAGCAGCTTCGGTGTGAATAGCGCCATCACATGCTGCAACAACTGCTCGGCTTCCAGCATCCGTCCCATGCCGATTTCGCCGCAAGCTTGTGCGCCGGCATCGGGGCCGAGCAAACGAATGCCGTCGGCGCGCAATTGCGTCGCATTGCGTTGGGTCGCCGGGTTTTGCCACATTTCGACATTCATCGCCGGCGCAATCAACAACGGCAAGCCGGCCGGCCGCGCCAGGCAGAGGGTAGAGAGTAAATCGTCGCAGCCGCCGTGCGCCAGCTTGGCCATGAAATCGGCCGAGCAGGGCGCAATCAGGATCGCATCCGCATCGCGCGTCAGATCGATATGCGGCATGTTGTTGTCGATGCGCGCATCCCATTGATCGGTGTAGACGGTATTGCCGGACAGCGCCTGCATCGTCACCGCCGTAATGAAATGGGTGGCGCCCTCGGTCATGACGACTTGCACGAAGGCGCCGGCCTTGGTCAATCCGCGGGCCAGTTCGGCGGCCTTATAGCAGGCTATGCCACCGGTCAGTCCCAAGACGATTTTTTTGCCCGTCAAATCCATGAACGACTCCTGTAGAGGAAGATCAAGAGGGCCGCAAAGCAGCGGTCGATTGCCCGATTATCGATTATCGATTATTCGATTGTTATTTCCTGACGCGCCGCAATTCATCCAGCACAAACAGCACAGCGCCGAGACAGATGGCGCTGTCGGCAGCATTGAATGCCGGCCAGTGCCAGCCGCCGACATGCACATCGAGGAAATCGATGACATGACCATACATGATACGGTCAAGCACGTTGCCGAGGGCGCCGCCCAGAATCAGCGCCAAGGCCCAGCAAAACATGCGCTGCGCGGCGTGACGCTTCAGCAGAAAAAGAATGAACACGGCAGCACCGATGCCGACCGCGGTCAATACATGCCGCTGCCAGCCGGTTTCGCTGGCCAGGAAGCTGAATGCAGCGCCCTTGTTGTAGACCAGAACCAGATTGAAGAACGCATTCACCGTCATCGATTCGCCGTAGGCAAATAATTTGGTAATCGTAATTTTGCTCAGTTGATCGATCAGCAGCACGATCGCCGCCACGCCCAGCCACGGAACCATGCTGCTTTGGGAAGTACTGGAAAAACGTTTTTTAGTAGCCATGAATGAATCTAATTAAAAATAAAGATGCTATGCATCATGTTGAACTCATGTTGAACCATATTAAGCAAAGCGGCGTTGCTCGCCATTGCCGAACAAATTGCTCACGCAACGGCCGCACAGCCCCGGATGTTCCGCCACCGCGCCGACATCGGCACGGTAATGCCAGCAACGCTCACATTTCTGATAAGCCGACGGCGCGACATTCACACTTTCTTGCTCGGCCGTGGCAACTTGCGATACGGTCGCGGCAGAAGTAATCAGGACGAATTTCAGATCATCCCCCAGCGCTTCAAGCGCCGTAAAGCGATCGCCGTGCGCTTTCAAAATCACCTCGGCCTGCAACGATGAGCCGATGCCGCCCGCGGCCCGCACTTCTTCCAACTCACGCGTGACTTCGGCGCGCACTTCCCGCAGTGTGCCGTATTTCGCCAGCAGCGCCGCTGCGCCGTCTACCTGCGGCAGCGTGTAATAGGTCTGCGTAAAAATCGTTTCATCGCTGGCGGCGAAAGTCTGCGCATCGGCAAATGTCGCCCATGCCTCTTCCGCGGTAAACGACAGCATCGGCGCCATCAGACGCAATAACGACTGCGTGATATGCCAGATCGCGCTCTGCGCCGAACGCCGGGCATGCGAAGTCACGGCGGTTGTATAGAGGCGGTCTTTCAGAATATCCAGATAGAAACCGCCGAGATCTTCCGAGCAATACATCTGCAATTTCGAGACCACCGGATGGAATTCGTAAGCATTGTAATGCGCCAGGATTTCATCCTGCAGACGCGCCATGGCGGCGACGGCATAACGATCGATTTCCAGCATCTCGGCCACGCCAACCATATCGACGGCCGGATTGAAATCGGATGTATTGGCCAGCAGAAAACGCAGCGTATTACGGATGCGGCGATATGATTCGACCACGCGTTTCAGGATTTCGTCGGAGATCGAGAGCTCGCCCGAATAATCGGTCGATGCCACCCACAGCCGCAGGATTTCGGCGCCCAGCGAATCGGATACCTTTTGCGGCGCGACCACATTGCCTTTGGATTTGGACATTTTTTTGCCCTCGCCATCGACCACAAAACCATGCGTGAGCAAGGCCTTATAAGGCGCGCAGCCGTTGAGCATCGATGAAGTCAGCAACGACGAATGGAACCAGCCGCGATGCTGATCCGAGCCTTCCAGATACAGATCGGCCGGAAATGCCAATTGCGCTTTATGCGAACCGCGCAGCACGGTCTGGTGCGTGACGCCGGAATCGAACCAGACATCGAGCGTATCGCGATTCTTTTCATACAGCGTCGCGTCATCGCCCAGCAATTCTTTCGGGTCCAGCGCCTGCCATGCTTCGATGCCGCTTTGTTCTATGCGCTGGGCAATCTGTTCGATCAATTCTGGTGTGCGCGGATGCAGCTGGCCGGTTTCCTTGTGCACGAAAAACGCCATCGGCACGCCCCATTGCCGTTGACGCGACAAGGTCCAGTCGGGCCGGTTGGCGATCATGCCGTGCAGCCGCGCCTTGCCCCAGGCGGGGAAGAACGCGGTTTCGTCAATGGCCTGCAATGCGGTCTGGCGTAGCGAGAGGCCGCCACCGCGTGGCGTATCGTCCATGCTGGCAAACCATTGCGAAGTGGCGCGATAAATGATCGGCGTCTTGTGACGCCAGCAATGCATATAGCTGTGATCGAACATCTCCAGCTTGAACAGGGAGCCGGTTTGTTCCAGTGCGGCGCAGATCGGTTTGGATGCTTCCCAGATCGTCATGCCGCCGAACAAGGGCAGCGACGGGACGAAGCGGCCGTCGCCCATGACCGGGCCGATGATGTCGGCATCGGCCATGCCATGCCGTTTGCAGGAAATAAAATCCTCGATACCGTAGGCAGGCGCCGAATGCACGATGCCGGTGCCGCTGTCGGCAGTGACGTAATCGCCCAGATAGATTGGGGATAAGCGGTCGTAGCCGGCGGCGGCCTTGGCCAGCGGATGATGGAATTTGATCAAGTCGAGCGCGGCGCCTTTGCAGCTCGCAATCACCGTGCCTTGCAAGCCGAAGCGCGCCAGGCAGTCTGCGACCAGATCGGTTGCCAGGATCAGCAGCAGCGGTGCGCCGTTGCGCTCGCTGCGCACCAGTGCATAGTCGAATTCGGGATGTACATTGAGCGCCTGGTTGGAGGGAATGGTCCACGGTGTGGTGGTCCAGATCATTACATAACCCTGGCCGGCCGGCAGTGTTTTCAGGCCGAATGCCGCGGCGATTTTTTCCGGTTCCGCGAAGGGAAATCCGATGTCGATCGATGGATCGCGCTTATCCTGATATTCGACTTCCGCTTCGGCCAGCGCCGAGCCGCAATCGAAACACCAGTTGACCGGTTTCAGACCGCGATAAACATAGCCCTTTTCCAGAATCGTGCCGAGCGCGCGCAACTCGTCGGCTTCGTTCGAGAAATTCATGGTTTTGTAGGGATTGTCCCATTCGCCGAGCACGCCGAGCCGAATGAAATCGGCTTTCTGCCGTTCGATCTGTTCGCTGGCATAGGCGCGCGCCTTGGCATGCACTTCGGTTACCGGCAGATTCTTGCCGTACAGTTTTTCGATCTGAATCTCGATCGGCATGCCATGGCAGTCCCAGCCCGGCACATACTGCGCGTCGAAGCCGGCCATATTGCGGGCTTTGACGATCATGTCCTTGAGCACTTTATTGACGGCATGGCCGATATGAATATCGCCATTGGCGTAAGGCGGGCCATCATGCAGGATGAATTTTGGCCGCTTGGCGGAGGCTTTGCGGATACGCTCGTAAATCTTTTTCGCTTGCCATTGCTTGACCCATTGCGGTTCGCGTTTGGCCAGATCGCCGCGCATCGGAAATGGCGTTTCGGTCATGTTGACCGGATATTTGCTTTGCGGCTTTTCCTGGCGCTTTGCAGGGGCAGCCGCAGGTGGCTTGTTATTGGTTTTCGATTCTTGCTCAGACATATTTTTCAATCAGGCTCGGTGTTATTGAATGATGTTTGGTGAAGCTGGTTGCGCTGCAACGCAGTGCAGCGTCGGATTGCCGATGGGCTTCAAATTCGATCGGTTGCGGCGGTTGCAGCGTTGCCCTGGTCGCGGAAAAAGCGGCGTGCAGCGTCGGCATCGCGCGCAATGGCGGCGGTCAATGTGGGTAAGTCGATATATTTTTCTTCGTCGCGCAGTTTGTGCAGAAACTCCACCCGCACCAATTTGCCGTAGCAGTCCTGCTGATAATCGAAGATATGGGTTTCCAGCAAAATCCGGCCGCTGTCGTCCACCGTCGGGCGCACGCCCAGGCTGGCCACACCGGGCAGCGGCAGCGCGGACAAACCATGCACCTGCACCACGAAAATGCCGGCCAGCGCCGGATGCCGATGCCGGAAACGCATGTTCAGGGTCGGAAAGCCGATATTGCGGCCCAACTTCTGGCCATGGATTACGTGCCCTGAAATCGCATAGGAGTGCCCCAGCAATTGGCGGGTATGGTTGAAATCGCCGGCGGCCAATGCACTGCGTACCGACGATGAAGAGATCCGTATGCCGTCATTCATCACGGTCGGCAGGGTCACCACTTCGAAGCCGTATTGCTTGCCGGCTTCGATCAGGGTGCCGATATTGCCGGCGCGGCGCGCACCGAAACAGAAATCCTCGCCGACCATCAGCCATTTGACGTGCAAACCCTGCACCAGCACTTTTTCGATGAAATCCTGCGGCGACAAGGCGGCGAAACCGGCGTTGAAATGTTCGACGATGACGCGATCTATGCCGGCTTCGGCCAGTGATTCCAGTTTGTCGCGCAGATTGGCGATGCGTTTGGGGACTTGTGGTGCTTGTGGTGTTTGCGATCCCTGCGCCTGGGTGGGCGCGCCACCGCTGCTACGTTGCGCGAAGAATTCGCGCGGATGCGGATCGAAGGTCATGACGGCGGCGTCCAGTTGCAAGCGCGAAGCCGCGGCACGCACTTGCGCCAGCAGCGCCTGATGGCCGCGATGTACACCGTCGAAATTGCCGATCGTCAACGCGCAGGGCGCGCGCGATGCAGCATTGGGGAGTCCTCGAAATACCTTCATCGATTCAGCAAGCAGCCGTTCCAAAACTTGCCATTATAAAGGCTTTCGTCGCTACATTTCACCCCAGATCGCGTTCAGCGCAGCCAGGGCGGCCAGGCCGGCGGTTTCGGTGCGCAATACGCGCGGCCCCATCGACAACATCATGGCGCCATGGCTGCAGGCCAGCTTTTCCTCGGTTTCGGTAAATCCGCCTTCCGGACCGACTAACAGCGCCAGCGGCTGCGCGGGCTGATGCCGCGCCCAGTCCGACAATGATTGCTCGCCGCGCGGCGACAGCAATACCCGTTTATGTAAATCCTGTT
Organism: Herbaspirillum sp.; assembly: GCA_028291765.1. GTDB lineage: Bacteria > Pseudomonadota > Gammaproteobacteria > Burkholderiales > Burkholderiaceae_D > Herbaspirillum. The sequence continues at coordinate 9,754 of JAQGNR010000205.1, read as the reverse complement.
GCCCCAGCCAATCGGCCAGCGAGGTCGGCGGCGCCATCAGCGGCAGCCGGTTGCGCCCGCTCTGTTCGGCAGCGGCGACGATGACGCCTTGCCAGTGGATTTGTTTCTTGCCGGCGCGTTCGGGATCGAGCCGCACCACGCAACGCTGTGCCGACAAAGGCTGGATCGCCGTGACGCCCAGTTCCACCGATTTTTCGATAATCCAGTCCAGCTTCGAGCCTTCCGGCAGCGCCTGGGCGAGGGTGATCGCATAAGGCAGCTCGACCTCGCGCGGCGAAAAGGCCTTCAATAGAACGCTGACGCTCTTTTTTTCGATCAGCGACAGGCTGGCCGTATATTCCCCGCCTTCACCGTTAAACAGCGTGACCAGATCGCCTTGCTGCATCCGCAGGACCTGCACGTGATGGGCGACATGATCCGGCAAGCGGACGGTAAGCCCGAGGGTCAATGGGATGGGGCAATAAAAGCGCGGCATGGTAATCCTGTAATGCGTTCCTGTAGGGCGCGTTTTTGGTCTGATTTCGGACTGATTTTGGCCCGATAATGCCGTCGATTTTAATAGTTTGGCCATCTCTCTGGTAAAATACTTGGCTTCTCAGTCGGCGAGATTCCCCTCATTGCCCATCGCCATTCATCGCCTCTATCTAATATGACATCGACAATTCCAACCGAAAAAATGGCCAATGCGATCCGCGCTTTGGCAATGGACGCAGTGCAAAAAGCCAATTCCGGTCATCCCGGCATGCCGATGGGCATGGCCGATATTGCGGTTGCTTTATGGTCCGGCCACTACCGCCACAATCCATCCAATCCTAAATGGGCCAATCGGGATCGCTTTGTTTTGTCGAACGGACATGGCTCGATGCTGCAATACGCGTTATTGCATCTGAGCGGCTACGATCTGTCGATGGAGGATCTGAAAAATTTCCGTCAATTACATTCAAAAACACCTGGCCATCCCGAAGTCGATGTCACGCCCGGCGTTGAAACGACCACCGGTCCGCTCGGTCAGGGCCTGACCAATGCAGTCGGCATGGCGCTGGCTGAAAAGCTGCTGGCGGCCGAATTCAACAAGCCCGATCTGGCGGTGGTCGATCATTACACTTATGCCTTTGTCGGCGACGGTTGCCTGATGGAAGGCATTTCGCACGAGGCATGTTCGCTGGCCGGCACGCTGCGCTTATCCAAACTGGTCGTGCTCTACGACGACAACGGTATTTCGATTGACGGCAAGGTCGAAGGCTGGTTCCGCGACGATACCCCGAAGCGTTTCGACGCCTACGGCTGGAACGTGATCCCGGCGGTTGACGGACACAATGTCGAAGCCGTCAGCGCCGCCATCGCCAAAGCCAAGCTGGCCGACAAACCGACGCTGATCTGCTGCAAGAGCGTGATCGGCAAGGGCTCGCCCAATTTGGCCGGCACCGATAAGGTCCATGGCGCGGCCTTAGGCGATGCAGAAATTGCCGCCGTGCGCGACGCAGTGAACTGGCCGCATGTGCCGTTCCACGTGCCAGATGACGTTTATGCCGCATGGGACGCCAAAGCATCCGGCGCAAAACTTGAAAGCGCGTGGAACAATCTGTTCGACGCTTACAGCAAACAATATCCGGCGTTGGCTGCTGAACTGCAGCGCCGCATCGCCGGCAAATTGCCGGCCGCTTTCGAGCAGACCGTGGCCGATTACATCGCCATGTGCAATGAGAAAAAAGAAACCATCGCTACCCGCAAGGCCAGCCAGAATGCGATTCAGGCGTTCGCGCAGGTGCTGCCGGAATTTCTCGGCGGTTCCGCCGATCTGACCGGCTCGAACCTGACCAACTGGAAAGAATCGGTCGCCGTGCGTGCCGATCAACGCGGTAATCACATTAACTACGGTGTGCGCGAATTCGGCATGAGCGCGATCATGAACGGCATCGCTCTGCATGGCGGCTATTTGCCGTTCGGCGCGACTTTCCTGACCTTTTCGGATTACAGCCGCAATGCCTTGCGGATGGCCGCGCTGATGAAATTGCGTTCGATTTTCGTCTTCACGCATGACTCGATCGGTCTGGGCGAAGACGGTCCGACGCATCAATCGGTGGAACACGTCTCCAGCTTGCGTTTGATTCCGCAGCTCGACAATTGGCGTCCTTGCGACACCGTCGAATCGGCCGTGGCATGGGAGCAGGCGATCAAGCGTCACGATGGCCCGAGCACGCTGATTTTCTCGCGTCAGAATTTGCCGTTTCAGCCGCGCAGCGCGGCGCAGATCGCCGATATCAAGCGCGGCGCTTACATCTTGCGTAATCCGGCCGATGCCAAGGCAATCCTGATTGCAACCGGTTCTGAAATCGAATTGGCCAACAAAGCCGCCGATGCGCTGGCCGCCGAAGGCATCGCGGTGCGGGTGGTATCGATGCCGTGCGCCGACGTCTTTGATCGTCAGGACGCCGCTTATAAAGCCAGCGTGCTGCAGTACGGTTTGCCGCGCGTGGCGATTGAGGCCGGCGTGACCTCGTTCTGGTACAAATATGTCGGACTGGAAGGCGCCGTGGTGGGGATCGACAGCTTTGGCGAATCGGCGCCGGCGGGCGAACTATTCAAGCATTTCGGCTTCACTGTGGAAAATGTTGTATCCAAGGTCAAGCTGGTATTGGCCTGATGAAATGCGTTCTAAAAAAAACGACTTGAAACCGATTTAAAAAAACATGGTCGGATGAGACTGCAAGATTATTTACTAAGGAGCCAGCATGACAATTAAAGTCGCAATCAACGGTTATGGCCGCATCGGCCGTAATATTCTCCGCGCGCATTACGAAAGCGGTAAGAAACACGACATCGAAATCGTAGCGATCAACGATCTGGGCGATCCAAAAACCAATGCCCATCTGACGCAATACGATACTGCGCACGGTAAATTCCCCGGCACGGTGACCGTCGATGGCGATTCGATTGTAGTCAATGGCGACCGCATCAAAGTACTGGCGCAGCGAAATCCGGCTGAATTGCCTTGGGGCGCGCTGGGTGTGGACGTCGTACTGGAATGCACCGGATTTTTCACCACCAAAGCAAAAGCCAGCGCGCATATCGCCGGCGGCGCCAAGAAAGTCATCATCTCTGCACCGGGCGGTGCGGATGTGGACGCCACCATCGTATTCGGCGTCAACCATAACGTACTCAAAGCAAGCGACACGGTTATTTCCAATGCGTCGTGCACCACCAACTGCCTGGCGCCGCTGGTTAAGCCCTTGCACGACAAGATCGGCGTGGTCAACGGCTTGATGACGACGGTTCACTCCTATACCAACGATCAGGTGCTGACCGACGTGTATCACGAAGATCTGCGCCGCGCCCGTTCGGCCACGCATTCGATGATCCCGACCAAAACCGGCGCTGCCGCGGCAGTCGGCCTGGTGCTGCCGGAACTCAACGGCAAGCTGGATGGTTTTGCAATTCGTGTGCCGACCATCAACGTATCGATCGTCGATCTGTCTTTCGTGGCTGCCCGCGATACCTCGGTCGATGAAGTCAACAAGATTTTGAAAGAGGCTTCCGAAGGTTCCTTGAAAGGCATTCTGGCCTATCAAACCGAACCGCTGGTATCGGTGGATTTCAACCACGATCCAGCCTCATCGACAGTCGATGCCGCGTTGACCAAAGTCTCCGGACGTCTGGTCAATGTTGCTTCCTGGTATGACAACGAGTGGGGTTTCTCCAATCGCATGCTCGATACGACGGTGGCGCTGATGGCCGCCAAATAAGCGTAGTCGCCGCTTTCAGAAAACCCCGCAATGCAAATTGCGGGGTTTTTTTATCCCTGAATTAAGCGGAGGAACATTGCTTACCGCCTAAAGCGAAACCGTGCAGCCCAAGCTTTCCCAAAACCGGCGATCCTCCTCAAACGCCTGCAGCAGCCAATGGCGAAATGCAATGACATTGGGGACCGAATGATGCAGTTCGGGGTACACCAGCCAATACGACTCGGCCAGTGGCAGCGTGCGCAGCAGCGGCACGATCAAGCGTTCCTGCACCAGATCGCCTACCGCCAGCGACGCTCTGGCCAGCGCGATGCCCTGTGCTGCGATGGCGGCATCGACCGCTGCGCTTTCCTGATTGAATACAATGCCGCGCTCGGCCAATGCGCGCGGTAGATCCTGTGCTTCAAACCAGTCGGCCCAGGCGCGGCGATCGTGCACGTGCAGCAGCGTATGTTGTGCAACTTCGCTGGCAGTGGCCATCCGGCCCAATCGCGGCGCGCATACCGGCGCCAGAAATTCCTGGCCCAGTTTGGTGCGGCGCAGGCCTGACCAGGCGCCCCTGCCGTAGCGTATCGCCAGATCGATTTCTTCGTCGATAAAATTGACCTGGCGCTGTCCCAGATCCAGCCGCAAATCCGCGATTGGATGTTGTGCAGAAAATAATCCCAGCCGGGGCACCAGCCACTTCGCTGCAAAATTGGGCGAGGTGGAAATGACCAGCCCTTGCGCATTGCGTTGCCGATACAGGCTTTGCGTGCCACTTTCGATGCGGTCGAAAGCCTCCGCGATCGTTTCCAGATAGCGCGCGCCGACTTCCGTTAATTCCAATTGATTATGCAGCCTGTCAAATAATTGCAGGCCGAGTTCTTCTTCCAGCGATTTGACCTGATGGCTGATCGCGCCCTGCGTGACGCTCAGCTCTTGCGCGGCCAGCGTAAAGCTTTGATGGCGCGCCGCCGCTTCGAAGGCTCGCAGCGAGTTCAGGGAAGGTAATTTGCGCGCAGTCATGGCCGTATTAAAAATATTGGGGCTAGTCTGAGGAAAAATGCTTTGCAAGGCGCCGATATGGAAACTTATCATAAATCCATGGTTTTATCAGAATCGCTTTTTATAAAGGAATCCTAATGAATCTGGAACAACGCTTGGCCGAATGTTCTATCGTGCTGCCTGCCTCGGCGCCGGCCGGGGCGCAGTATACGCCGGCTGTGGTATTTGAGAATCTGGCCTGGATCAGCGGTCAGTTGCCGCGCGAAGGCGAGCGGGTGTTGGTGGCGGGCAAGTTGGGCCGCGGTGTGTCGTTGGCGCAGGCGCAAGAGGGGGCCCGGATCGCGCTGATTCGGGCGTTGGCGGCATTGCGCGATAGCCTCGGCAGCTTGGCGCGGGTGCGCCAGATTGTGAAGTTGACGGTATTCGTCAACAGTAGTGAAGATTTCACGCAGCATAGCGCAGTTGCTGATGGCGCCTCTGCGCTGATTTTTGCACTACTGGGTTCGGAACTGGGCCAACATGCGCGCACCAGCGTCGGCGTGGCGCAATTGCCGCGCAATGCTTGCGTCGAACTGGATCTGGTGGTGGCGTTAGAGCACCGATAAGGTATCTACCAGTGTATCGGCCAGCCAATCTGCAAAAAACCTGATCAGTAAATGCAAGTAAGGATAGTTCTCATTTAGCCCTGTGAGCATCTATAATCGCGCCAGATTATTCCGATTGCGCCATAGCATGCGTGACGTTTATATATGGGGACAAAAAATATGAGAACAAAGCGTTACCACCCAACATCCATGTTCCTGCACTGGGCGATTTTCTTGCTGATGGCGGCAGCGCTGACGTTCATGGAATCTCGCAGTTATCTTCCGAAGGATGATCCGCTCAGCGCGACCTTGAGACGCTGGCACATGCTGGCTGGGCAACTGGTATTGCTGTTGGTCGTATTTCGGATCGCGGCGCGTTTTATGTTCGGCGTGCCGCCGCTGCAAAGCGGCCCGCGCTGGCAAATGTGGATTGCGCATGCGGTGCATGCCTTTTTGTATCTATTGATGTTGGCGCTGCCGATCACCGGCATCCTGTTCAATCAGGCCGGCGGCAGGGATGTCAGCTTTTTTGGTTGGGTTTTACCGCACTTGATCGCGCCCGACAAAGCGCTCGGGACGATCATCCGCCACACGCATGATTGGCTCGGCAACGCCGTCTTTTATGTCGTCGGTTTGCATATTCTGGGTGTGTTGTGGCATCAATTCGTGCGCAAGGATAATGGTCTGATGCGCATGGCGCCGGGTAGGGATGAAGCTTGAGTCTGCTCTCGTTTTGCCAATTGCCTTGTCGTTTATTTTCCTACATCGGTTTCAGCATTTCGCTTCTGGTTGCAGCCAAGTCGTTTTTTTAGTATGGACGTCTGGAAGTAAACGCGTTCAACCGAAAGGAGCTGAAAATGCGACAACAGGCACAGAACAGCAAACGGACTCGTCAATACGAGCACATCAAGGACAGCGCATTGCACCGGGGCGAATCGGAAAAGCGCGCCAAGGAGATAGCAGGCCGTACGGTCAATAAGGTGCGCGCCCAGCAGGGCGAATCCAAGACCGCCAGCAAGACTTCATTGAACGATATGTCGCCGTCGCGCCGCGGCGGCGAGCGCTCGCATAGCGGCGCCGGTGGACGTACTTATGCACAACTGTATGCGGAAGCACGCACTAAAAAGATCAGCGGTAGATCGGGCATGAACAAGGCTGCGTTATTGAAAGCGCTTGGATAAAAGAATTTCGCAACATACGGTGCTAATACGGCGCCAATAACAAAACGATGCATGGCTGCGACGCAAGTCGCAGCCATTTTTATTTGGCGCTCCGGTCGCCGCGTCCCTGAAACGGCGGCTTGGCTGTGGCAATTGCTGCGGCCATTTTTTTGTTCATGGCAATTGCGATGGTACTATTTAAGCGATCAATTATCGTCGTTCGATAGCTTAATTCTAAACAGCCTCTTATAAAATTCCGCTGTCTATCTCGCCGTCCATCTTTCCAAGGAGCGCCCCATGCCTCACCACACGCCCCTGATTGCAACCATCGTCGGCGGCCTTGTACTGGCATTCATTTTCGGCGCATTGGCTAATCGCCTGCGCATGCCGCCGCTGGTTGGCTATCTGGTTGCCGGCATTTGCGTTGGGCCGCATACGCCGGGCTTCGTGGCCGACGCCAATCTGGCGCAGGAATTGGCCGAGATCGGGGTGATTTTGCTGATGTTCGGGGTCGGTCTGCATTTTTCACTGAAGGATTTATTGTCGGTCAAGGCCATTGCGATACCGGGCGCGATTGCGCAGATTGCGATTGCGACCTTGATGGGAATGGCGCTGGCCTGGGCCATGGGATTGGGCATCGGGACCGGCCTGATTTTCGGTTTATCGCTGTCGGTGGCCAGTACGGTTGTGCTGCTGACGGCGTTGCAGGAGTGGCGGCTGGTGGAAACGCGGCGCGGCCAGATTGCAATCGGCTGGCTGATTGTAGAAGACATCGTGATGGTGCTGGCGCTGGTCTTGATTCCGGCCCTCAGCGGCGCGCTGGGCGGTGCAGGGGAAACATTGAGCACAGGCGCTTTGCTGATGACGCTGGGCATCACGCTGGGCAAGGTGATTGCCTTTGTCGCGGTGATGCTGGTCTTCGGCCGCCGTCTGATCCCGTGGATTCTGGAACGCATCGCCGATACCGGTTCGCGTGAATTATTCCGTCTTGCGGTGCTGGCCATTGCATTGGGTTTCGCGTTGGGCGCGACGTATATTTTCGGGGTGTCGTTTGCGCTGGGGGCGTTCTTTGCCGGCATGATCCTGGCGGAATCGGAACTCAGCCATCGCGCTGCGGAAGAGTCGCTGCCATTGCGCGATGCCTTTGCGGTGCTGTTTTTCGTATCGGTCGGCATGCTGTTCGATCCCTCGATTCTGATCCGCGAACCGCTGCTGGTATTGGCCACTTTATTTATCATTGTGGTCGGCAAATCGTTGGCGGCGCTGGTGATCGTGCGTTCCTTCAAATATCCGCTTAGCACCGCATTGACGATTGCCGCCAGTCTGGCGCAGATCGGCGAATTTTCTTTCATTCTGGCGACCCTCGGTATTTCGCTGGGACTGCTGTCGAGCAACGGGCGCGATCTGATTCTGGGCGGTGCGATTTTATCGATTCTGATTAATCCCCTGCTGTTTGTCGGCCTGGAACGACTCAAGCCGTGGTTGAAGCGGCGCGAGGAGGGCGACGCCGAAGGCGGGATTGCGCCGGATCGGGAGGATCGGCAAGCGCCGGTATTGCCGCAGCATTCGCACGCGGTGCTGGTCGGTTTTGGACGGGTGGGGCATATGGCGGCGGATGCCTTGCGGCGGCAAAATCAGCCTTTTATCGTGATCGAAGATCACATCGATTCGATTGAAATTCTATCTGCCACGGGGACGCCGGCAATCTACGGCAATGCTGCCGCGCCGGGCATGCTGGATGCGGCGCATATCGCCGGCGCCCATTACCTGCTGATCGCCATTCCCGATATGCTGGAAGCCGGGCAGATTATCGAACATGCCTTAAAAATCAATCCGAATCTGCATGTCGTCGCACACGCGCAATCGGTTGCCGAAATCGAGCATCTGGAAAAACGCGGCGCCAGGGACGTGATTGTGGGAGAGCAGGAAATCGCCAATTGCATGGTCGCCAAAGTGAGCGCAGGCGCGTTCAATCGCGGTGGGCATTAAGGATATCAAGGGAGGAAAGTGCGCGCCGCAACGTTTTGCCGCAGCGCGCTAGGCAGCAACCATGCATATCGTTTGCATGTGTTGGAGAACTGTACGATAACTGTGTTTTATGACCGGATAATGACGAAGAAAAAGACGGCGCGGGAATCATTCCGGCGCCGTCTTTTGATAAGGGTTTAAGTCGAACGTATTGATCAAACGTAAATAATCAACAATGCCGCCGCAATAATCAAACCGTATTTGCTCGCACGATAGACGTTGCGATTCCATCTTTTGAAACGCCGCCGGTATTGCCCAGCCAGCCAGACGAAACGGAACAGCTTATTGATGCGGCCGGTCTGGTCGCCGGTTTCATTGGGCGAACTGGCGGCGGTCATCATTGTTTTGCCGAGCCATTTGTTAATGCGTTGCGCCCATTCGTAGCGTAGCGGCCGTTCTATGTCGCAAAACAAAATGATGCGATTGGTATCGGCGCCGTTCTTGGCCCAATGGATGAATGTTTCATCGAAGATGACGCTTTCACCATCGCGCCAGCTATAGCGCTCGCCGTCGACTTCAATGAAGCAGCGATCGTCGTTCGGCGTGACCAATCCCAGGTGATAACGCAGCGATCCGGCAAACGGATCTCGATGCGGATTGAGTAGGCCTTCGGGCGGCAGCTCGGCAAACATGGCTGCTTTTACGCACGGGATGCGCGACAGGATCTCTACGGTCTTCGGGCAGAACTCTATGGCCGAGGGATGGCTGGCGTCGTACCACTTCAGGTAAAAACGTTTCCAGCCGTTCTTGAAAAATGAATTGAAGCCGGCATCGTCGTTTTTTTCGGCGGCCTTGATTTTGGACATGGCTTGCAGATGCAAGCCTTCGTCACGGATGATTTGCCAGTTTTCATCGAGCAAATGCAGACCTTCGAAATGGCTGGCTTTGACGTAAGGTACCGATGGCGGCACTTTAGAAAACGCATACATGAACAGATTGATCGGCGCCATGATCGACGAATGGTCGAAAAATTGGCGCAAGAACGGCAATCTTACGCGACCGCGAAAGTGGATGAACAGAATGGAAAACAGATAAATACCGACGATAAACCACTTCATGCGTGTGTCCTTATTGATGCATACGAGGCGAGCCCCGAGTGCGCTGATTTTACACCAAGCGCGCTGAGAGTGGATTGTAGGAAAGGGTGTCTGATGGTGCTGCGCGGCAATGATTTCGACCAGCCAGCTCGGAGAAACGCGCTGCGCTCACGACAGTCGGAAAGGCCGGGGCTGTGAGGCGTGATGTTGTGCTCCGT